>NZ_JBFUKO010000417.1:0-4800 GCF_056400805.1 Aminobacter sp. P4_H6_2 | reverse complement strand
GTATGAAGGCCTCGCCGCTCTGGACTCCCTCGGCGAAATCAAAGCGCTCGTCGCGGCTGATCATGTCGCGCAAGGCCGAAATCACCAGCGGATTGCGCTCGGCGATCAGGACATTCAGCTTCTTTTGTTGCGCCATCAGCCCGCCATCGACATCGGCATCCTGCCTTGGCGCATTCCAACCGAATTCGCCAAGGCAATGCCCGCTCTTCTACGACAGAAATCAGTCGTAGATTCGGAATCGCCCGACCAAATCGCGTGTTTCTTCGCGAACGGCGGCCTCGATCTTAACGTTGCCTTCCTCGCCATTGGCCGCAAGCCCGTCGATGACGGCCATCGTCATGCGCCCGACCTGGCGGAACTCTTCATTGAGGAAACCGCGCGTCGTGCAGGCAGGTGTGCCAAGACGAACACCAGACGTGACCATCGGTCCCTGCGGGTCGAACGGGATGCCGTTCTTGTTGCAGGTGATGTGGGCGCGGCCGAGTGCAGCTTCGACAGCCTTGCCGGTGAGGTTCTTGCGCCTGAGATCGACCAGCATCAGATGCGTGTCGGTACCGCCTGAGACGATGTCGACACCACCATCCTGCAGCGTTTCGGCGAGCGCCTTGGCGTTGGATACGACGTTGGCGGCATAGACCTTGAAGTCGGGCGTCAGCGCCTCGCCAAAGGCAACCGCCTTGGCGGCAATGACATGCATCAGCGGCCCACCCTGAAGACCAGGGAAAACAGCCGAATTGATCTTCTTGCCGATCTCTTCGTCGCTGGACAGCACCATGCCGCCACGCGGCCCACRCAGGGTCTTGTGCGTCGTGGTAGTCACGACATGGGCGTGTTCGAGCGGATTGGGATGGACGCCACCGGCCACCAGGCCCGCGAAATGCGCCATGTCGACGAACAGCTTGGCGCCAACCTCGTCGGCGATCTCACGGAACGCCTTGAAGTCGATGATACGCGGATAGGCCGAACCGCCGGCGAGGATCACCTTGGGCTGGTGCTTCTTGGCGAGGTCGCGCACCTCGTCCATGTCAATGCGGCAGGTGTCAGGCTTGACGCCATAGGAGACGACGTTGAACCACTTGCCGGACTGGTTGACCGGCGCGCCATGGGTCAGGTGCCCGCCTGCGGAAAGGTTGAGGCCCAAGAAGGTATCGCCGGGCTTCATCAGCGCCATGAACACCGACTGGTTGGCCTGGCTGCCCGAATTGGGCTGGACGTTGGCGAAGCTGCAGCCGAACATCGTCTTGGCGCGCTCGCGCGCCAGATCCTCGATCTCGTCGACATAGGCGCAGCCGCCATAATAGCGGCGGCCGGGATAACCCTCGGCGTATTTGTTGGTCAGCACCGAACCTTGCGCCTCAAGCACCGCCTTGGAGACGATGTTTTCCGACGCGATCAGCTCGATCTCGTCGCGCTGGCGCTGAAGCTCCCGACCCATCGCGTCGCTGACGGCGGGGTCCGCCTGGGCAACGCCGGTGCGGAAGAAGTGGCGGGCACTGCCGATGCCGGGTCTGGTGGGAATATTCATGAGGCTCCTCCCTAATAGCGCCGTGCGGCGCCCAAATTTGTGTTCATCCGGTCCAGCCGAGGCCGGCGGAAATGCAGTTGATCGAAAGCAAGAGCGCGTTGACCGCGCGCTTGGGGTTGGCGGTGGCGCCATCCTGGGCGCGAACCTCGCGCAAGAGCTGCACCTGCAGCCGGTGGATCGAGTCCATCTGCGGCCGGATGCGGTCGAAATGGCGCTTGAAGGCCGGAAAACGCTCTGACAGCTTCAGCCCGCCATTGACCTCGGAGATCATCCGCCGCGTCAGCGCATATTCGGCCGATATCTTGCGGTAGATGCGCTCGCCGACCTCGCGGTCCTGCACCAGTCCGGCATAGAGACAGCCAATGTCCATGTCGGACTGGTAGAGGCCCTTGTCGACCTCGTCGACGACGAGGCGAAAGAAGCGTGAGCGCTCGAACATCTGCCTGAGCAGTTCCAGACCAGCCTCGCCGCGCACGTTGACGAACGAGTTCAACGCGCTGCCGATGCCGTACCAGTTGGTCAAGAGATGACGGTTCTGGCTCCAGGCGAAGACCCAAGGAATGGCGCGCAGGTCGGAGATGTCGCGGGCGCCGAAACGACGCGCTGGGCGCGAGCCGATCTTGAGCAGCGACAATTCCTCGACCGGGCTTGCCTGGTGGAAATAATCGATAAAACCCGGCTCATTGATGAGGCCCGAATATGACGCCTGCGACATG
Organism: Aminobacter sp. P4_H6_2; assembly: GCF_056400805.1. Classification (NCBI taxonomy): domain Bacteria; kingdom Pseudomonadati; phylum Pseudomonadota; class Alphaproteobacteria; order Hyphomicrobiales; family Phyllobacteriaceae; genus Aminobacter; species Aminobacter sp. P4_H6_2. Next base: position 2,559 of record NZ_JBFUKO010000417.1, on the reverse strand, counting down.
CCGGTCAGTGCTTCCAGTGCTTCGCTGAACTCGGGGATGTCCTTGAGCTCGGCTTCGTTCGGCGACTTGACGCTGTGGGCAAAGACGCTCGCAGCGAGGATTTCGAGCTGGTAGAGCCCGGTGCCGCGATTGGCGAATTTCGACGAAACGACCTCACCCTGTTCGGTGACGCGCATCGCACCGCCGATCGTGCCGGCTGGTTGGGCGGCGATCGCCCTGCCCGTCGGCGCACCGCCGCGGCTGACCGACCCGCCTCTGCCATGGAAGAAGCTGATCTTGACCTTGCGCTTGATGCCGAGCGCTGTGATCCGCCGCTGCGCCTTGTTCAGCTCCCAGTTGGAGGCAAGGAAGCCGCCATCCTTATTGGAGTCGGAGTAGCCGAGCATCACTTCCTGGGCGTTGCCGAAATCGCGCACCGAGCGGCGGACAATGGAGACGCCAAACAACTGGTCGAGGATTTCGGGCGCGGCGCGCAGATCGTCGATGGTTTCAAACAGCGGCACGACGCGGAGTGCGATGGTTCCGCTGCCGTCCATGACTGTCGCCAGGCCGGAATATTGAGCGAGCAGATAAACGGCCAAAAGATCGTCGCTCGACCGCGTCATCGACAAGATGAAGGCACCGACAGCGCCACCATTGAGGCCAGCCGAAGCCTTACGGATGACATCGAACAGGTCGAGCAGTTCCTGTGCTTCTTCGGAAAGCGCCAGGCGATCGACCTCTAGCTGTTCGCCGGAATTCAGCGCCGCGCGGATACGCTGCGTCCATTGCGGGGTATCGGGTGCTGGTGCAGCAGCCGGATCGGCGAGCTTGAACAACTCGGCCAACACCCGATTGACGACAGTGGAGTTCTGCCTGATGTCGAGCGAAACGGTGCGGAAGCCGAAGGTTTCAACCTGCTGGCGCAAGGGCCGGACAAAACGCCTGGCGATCAGCTTGCCGCCGAGCTGGGCCAGCACGTTTTCAAGCTCGCGCAGGTCAGCCTTGAAGGCATCCGAGCGACCATAAGGCTTGGCCGAAGCCTCGCCGCGCATCGCCTCCAGACGGTCGAGCATAGCGGCGGCGAACTGGCGCAGCGGCTCTTCGGGATTGCGTGCGACGATCTCCGAGGCATTGCCGCTGCGGTGCAGCGCATGCCCCAGCGCCTTGATGAAGGTATCAGGGATATCGACGACATTGGCGCTGATGCTGAGCACGGTGACCAGCTTGCGCACCTGGCCGATGTACCAGCCGACGATCGCCTGGCGGCATTCATTAAGCGCATAGGCCGTGGTCTTGGCGGTGACGTTGGGATTGCCATCGCGGTCGCCGCCAATCCAGGAGGCATAGCGCATGAACGACGGCACCTTGAGGTCATATTCCGGATAGTGACGCGCCAGCGCTTCTTCGACGCTGTCATAAAGCTTGGGCGTCGCCTCGAAGATCACTTCGCGGAAGAAGTGCAGGCCCCAGGCGATTTCACGTTCCACCGACGGCCGTTCGAGTCGCAGCTCGCCCGACATCCACAAAAGCTCGATCTCGCTCTTGAGGTCGCTGATGTGCTGCTCGCGTTCGCGCGGCGCCCAGCGCTGCTGTTCGAGTTCGGTCAGCTTGCGATAGATGCGGCGGTGGATTTCAAGCACGGTGACGCGCTTGGCCTCGGTGGGATGCGCCGTCATGGTGGGGCCGACGCAGAGGTCATCGAGGGTGGCCTGGATCTGCTCGGCCGGGTAGCCGCCGGCTGCGATTTCGCCCATGACATTGGCAAACGAGCCGATCACTTCGTCAGCACCGCCCATCTGCTCAAGCTCACGGCGCGAGCGCATCGCAAGCAGCTCATTGGCGATTGCGACAAGCTGGAACCAGATGCCGGTGGCCTGCAGAGCGGCTATGCGTTGCTCGCTGGCCAGAGCATCGAGGCTCACGCGGCCGGTAAGCACCTCCGCCATATTGGGCTCGCGTTCGCTGACGACGGCCAGGAGCAGCCTGAAAAGCAGGCTGCGGACGTCTTCGCGAAAGCTGAGTGGTCTGCTCTCCTCCAAGCGGCACCCGTTCATCTCGTGTTGTTCCGGGGCGCCGAACCGTTGAGCCGGCTATCCCGAAAATGCTGTTTTCCCGAAAGCAAGCAGATCGGTTTTCCCGCCCGTTGAAAACGCCCCGTACGGGTAGATTTCCTATTCGTTCGGGTGGTGCCGGCACTGGCCGAACGATGATTGCCTGGCACAAATCGGACTACCGCTGCGGGCGGAAAATCAGGAACTTCGTCACGATTGGTCCAGCGCGTTTTGCAGTGGACGACATTTAACTCATGTGCAAGTATGTTGCATACAAGGCAAGTTGGGGAGGCGCATGAAAGTGAGGTCAGCTACCGAAATCCGCATCCCCGCAGCACAATCCAACCGAGCTTGAAGAGGAACATGCCAATGCAGAAAGTGCTGCCGGAACTTTTCGAAGGCCACGCGCCCATCACCCTCCAGAACGCCTTTCATGACGCGCTCGAAGCGCTCGAGGAATGGAAGGAAGGAAGCGAAGAACCGCTCGTCGCGGTCGACAGCTTCAACGTGCCCATCAGCCATATCT
>NZ_JBFUKO010000416.1:0-4803 GCF_056400805.1 Aminobacter sp. P4_H6_2 | reverse complement strand
TCGAGATTCTTTGCGCAAATTCGAGCCAGGCGAAAGGTCGTGTCGAGCGCGCCAATCGGACGCTTCAGGACCGCTTGGTGAAGGAGCTGCGGTTGGCAGGGATCTCGGATATGGAGGCGGGCAATGCGTTCCTGCCCGGTTTTGTTACGCGCTACAACGCACGGTTCGCACGCACCCCTGCCCGGTCAGATGACCTGCACCGACCGATGAACATCATGCCGGATCGGCTCAGGGAGATCCTGTGCAAGCGTGAGCAGCGCTATGTCGGCGTTCAGCTGACGTTTTCGTTCGAGCGCCAGCGCATCATGCTCGAGGAGACCGATGTGACGCGTGGTCTGGTTGGTCGTTATGTCGAGACCTATGCCTATGCGGATGGCCGGTTTGACGTGCGCTGGAAAGGCCATTGCCTGCCCTACCGGGTGTTCGACACGGACCAGCGTGTGACCCATGCGGCGATCACCGAGAACAAGCGGCTTTCCGATGTCTTGGCCTACATCAAGGAGCAGCAGGAGCAGTTGCCGCAGCCAAAGGTGAAGACCAACAGCGAGAAGAATGGCTACACGCCACGGGGCCGCAAACCAGGCAAGCGGACGGATTTGATGAACGATCCGAAGGTCATTGCGCAGCGTCAGCAGGCTCTTTCACGGCTCGATGCCGCGGAATGATTGGCTGATCCAACAATCTCAAAGCTAAAGCCGATGGGTGGATAATCCACCCGCCCCGCTCTGCCCTTGCAACCCCAACCAGCCGGTCAGAACGGGGCTGATTGTCGTGCGCTGGCAGAAAGTGACATTTCAACTTTGCGTCCGAGCGGACATTCCAACCTTGCCGCCACATTTCGTGTAGCCGGGTACGTTCCACTTTCGAGTGCTACAGTCGTCGCCTCTTGGGACGCCGCCAAATAGGGCGAATCCTGTTTACGATGGGTCCAGGCGTCAAAATCCCGAGGTCGATTTCTCGACCTGCTTGAGCAGGCCTTTGTCGATACGGAAGAAGGGCATGGCGCGTTCGCCGGCACCGTCGTCGCGGAAACGGAAAATGCCCGTCGAACCCCGAAAACCGGTCGGGCTCTCAATCACTTTCTTGGTGAAGCCTTTTGGGCCGAGCGCGCTGGCGATGCCGGCCGCAAGGGCGACCGTATCATAGCCATAGGCGACATTGACGTCGGGCTCGTAGTTGTAGGTCTTGCGGAAGCGATCAGCGATGGGCCCGATCTCCGCGCTATCGAGTGTGGCGATGTAGGCCCCCTGCATCGTGGGCTCGTCGATGCCATGCTCCAGCCAGCGATTTGACCCGACCAGGGTGATGTTCTTGCCGAGCAGCCCCTTGGCCTTCAGCGCTGCGACCAAAGGTGCCGGGTTGGCGCTGCCGCTGGCGATCACGATCGCCTGCGGATCGCTGACCAGCGCCATCATGTCGGCCACGGCCTTGTCGGACCCGCCAGTGGATGGGCCGAATGGCACCGCCACCGCAAGCGTGGCGCCATAGATGCTGAGGCTGTTGGCGACACGCTTTTCGATCGTCTTGCCGGCCTCGCCTTCGGCTGTGAACAGTACGAACTTCCGCGCCCCCTTGGCGGCGATGGCCGCAGCTCCCGCTGCCGCGCTGTCGGCCTCGTTGAGCCTGACCGAATAGACGCCCGGCGCGCCGGCATAATTGTCGGCCAGCGCCAGGACCAATGGCCGGTTGGTGCCCGAGATCGCCGCGAGCTGGCGCACCGCGCCGGGCTCGGACGGGCCGATGACGAGTTTCGCGCCTGAAGCCAGCGCGCCTGTGGTCAGGGTACGCGCGCGGCCTTCGTCGCCACCGGTATCTTCCACCGTCAATGTCAGCAGGTTGTCGCCCATGTCGGCCATGGCAAGCGCCGCTGCATCGCGCATCTTTCGGCCACGGTCGCCCGCTGAACCGCCCGCCGACAAGGGCAGCAGCATCGCGACTTTCACCGGCCCTTTGCCAAGCGTTTCGCCTGATCTTGTCGGGCCCAATTTCGCCTGAGCTGTTCCAGAAGATGCGGTTGCGCTTTCAGCGGCGGTGCCAAGCACGTCGTTGCCTTCGGCGCCGGACTGACAAGCGGCCAGACCAAGCGGCAGCGCCAATACGGCAGCCAGCAATGCGGCATGCCGCAAGAAGCGCTGTCCAGTTACCCTCATCAATCCTCCGTTAGAGCACTGCGCGGCCGATTGAACGCGCATAAAATGCCCCAAACTTGAAACCCGCGCGCCGACCATCACCACGACAATGGTCACGCGACCGCGGCACAAAAACGGCATGCCGAACAGCTGGCGCGAAAGTTACCAATATGTTGCGTCCGCGGCACGGTGGCAGACGCGTGGTCACCGAACCAGGCCGGAGGTGGGGCGCTGTTTTTTTCAACGTGCGAGCGATTTCGCTGATGCGCGGGCCACGCGAAACGGCGGCCCGCGACCTGGCTAGTTCATGTATTCGACCATGCGGCTATGGAAGCACTCGCATTTGTTGATGGAGTCCTGGTCGCGATAATTGGTCCTGAGGTAGCCATAGGCGATGCCGCAGGCGACTTTCGCCTCCGAAGCCCAGACGAACACCGGACGCCTCGAGTCGATCCACTGCGAGCTGTTGGCGGCAGCAACAGACTCGTCCATCAGCCGGACGACTTCGGTCCTGACCTCGCCGAGGTTCTCATTCAGCGCCAGATCCGACGTGCTCGCCACCCGACAATAGCTGGCGGTCGGCATATCGATCAAGTCGGCCGCCACCACCTGGCCAGTGAAGGCAAATACGCAAAGGCCGGCTAGCGCCGACCGCTTCTTCCAGTTGAAAGCCATTCGAAGTTCCCTCTCCTGCCCCGGCATCGACGCAGTGTCGGCTGCCACCCATTCACGTCCCCACCCGGAAACCCGGGCGCATTCCAAAACTCAAAGCGTGCCCTGCCCCGACGAGCCATCTTCCTCGAAGAGGATATTGAAGGGCGCCGTGACAGCCAAGGCGTCCCCAGCCGCGTCCGGCGCCGTCATCTCAGCCATCGCCAGAGCGTCGGGCGCCGTCTCGGAGCCTGGAGCCAGCAACTGCGGTATCAGGTCGGACAACTCGATGACCTCGCCGAACAGCGAGTCGGCGAGGATCTCGCCGAGTGCTGCGGCATCGGCCACCAGCACAGRAGTTGGTGCGAGCGTGGGCAAGTCGAACTCGGGTTCCAAACCCCACGAGCTCACATCAACGGTAGGGGCCAGCGCCAAAGCGCCAGCCCCTTCGTTCGTTGCATCCGGCTTGTCATCCGTCATCGAGAATTCCGTCTGCCTTGAACCAAACGCCTTGTTTCAACACTCATATATTATCCGAGTGCTTGGTGCCCGAATTATCTTCGAACAACACCTTCACCGCCTCGTTGACCGCCGTGAAGTTCTCGAGCACGGCGACGGTCTGGAAGCTGTCTCCGCCACCATCGACATCGACATTTACCTCTGCATTGGCGCCGTTCTGGACAATGCTGACATAGCCTTTCGCCGCCAGATCAGTGTCGGGAGCGAGGCCGTTCAGCAGCGCGCTGAGATCGAGCTGGTCGCCCTTGCCTCCGTCGTAGTCCGTAATGATGTCGGCGACATTCAAGCCCTCGATGACAAAGGTTTCACCGGTCGGTTGCGCGGCTTCCGGAGCTCCGAGCACCGCATCGAGCATCATCTCGACATAGGTACCCGAAGAACCATCCGCATAGTGGACGGTGCCTTCGCCAGCCACGCTCTGGCCGTCGATCACGTCGGTCGACGGGGTCGTCGATGTGCTGAGGCCAGTGATGCCGTGGTCGCTGAGTTGGGTCAGTTCGCCAACCTCGCCGACGCCGTCGTTGTTTGCGTCTTGCCAGATCATCAGCTTGCCGAAGGCCTCGTCGTTGGCATCGATAATGCCATCGCCATTGCTGTCAAGCGAAGCAAGCGCCTCCGCACCGCTGGCGAAGTGCCCGCCGGCGAAGTTCGGGGTGAAGATCTCGGCACCGCTGTCGATCTTGCCGTCGCCGTTGACATCATAGGCCAGGATGCCGTCGCCGCTGGTGTTCCAGGCAACCTGGTCGGCATGACCATCCGCGTTGATATCGAAGCGGATGCCGCCATCGATGTTGGAGAACGACATGCCGTTGTTGTCGAGGTCAAGCATGATTGGGTCGACGGCACTCGAATAGACGACGATGTCGTTGTGGTCGATCGCCTGCAGCTGGGTGAGCGTGGTGACGTTGTTCAGTGTTGCCACCAGCGTTCGACTACCCGTACTACTCCAGTCGGAGTCGAACCAGATCTCCCCTTTGCCAGTATTGGAATTGAAGACTAACACGTATGCGTTTTTCGGAGAATCAAACCACCAAACTTGGCTGTTCCGAATTTGATCGGTCGTCTGCGCCGACGTGATCCGAACCACCATATTGTCCGCATTGAGCGCAATATTGCTGATCGACGATGCAGTAGTAAATGCACTCGAACTGAGCGCAGTCCCTGCAGAACTGCCAGATCCGGTCGTTTTGAAATCGACACCGCCAGATCCGGAACCGCCGAAGAAACCAATCTTGTCGCTGCCGTCGGTGTAGTCAGTGACTATATCTGAACCTGTGTTCGTCGCGAAGCGGAACTGATCTGCCCCACCATTACCGGTCAGGATGTCGTTGCCGCTGCCACCGTTGATGACRTCAGCGCCGGAAYCACCCGTGATCGTGTCTGCGCCGGTCGAGCCCACGATCTTGAACCCTTCCGACTGGTTGGCGAGATTCAAGGTTGCTGCCGAGGCCAGCGTGACGTTCTCGATGCCGACGATCTGCGCGTCGCTACTGCTGGTGAAGTT
>NZ_JBFUKO010000415.1:0-4812 GCF_056400805.1 Aminobacter sp. P4_H6_2 | reverse complement strand
GCACTTTCCACGCCAAACACGTACCCCATCTCGACGGATCGCAATTGCCGTCTCTTTCATTGACACGTCGAGGCCGATATATTCTTCCATGGCTGTTCTCCGTTGATGCTGGGCCCGGCGTCCAGTCGAGAGCCCGTACCTCATCTTATCGGGGAACAGCCACCGTCCAAGAACATGATCGAATCCAGAGCGGCGGTGCTCCCGCGATTACCCCATGTGGATGGCTCCCGCTCCCGGCATCTGGGTGCCAGAATGGGTTTGCTGTCAGGCAACCCGAGCAAAGGAGCCATCCGTCATGCAGATTACCACCGTGGGCCTTGATCTGGCCAAGCGYRTTTTTCAAGTTCATGCCGTYGACGCGTCTGGAGWYGTTGTTGTGCGCAAGGCACTGCGGCGATCGCAAATTCTGCCGTTTTTCGCCAAGTTGCCGTCCTGTCTGATCGGCATGGAGGCGTGCGGGACATCGCATCATTGGGCTCGAGAGCTGACGAAGCTCGGCCATGAGGTTCGCATGATGCCRCCGGCATACGTGAAGCCCTATGTGAAGCGCGGCAAGAACGATGCGGTGGACGCTGAAGCGATTTGCGAAGCCGTGACACGCCCGACCATGCGTTTCGTGGCCATGAAGTCAGCCGAGCAGCAGGCGGCGCTGTCGCTTCACCGCACACGCGACCTCCTGGTCAAGCAGCGCACGCAACAGGTGAACATGATCCGTGGTCTCTTGGCTGAGTTTGGCATCGATATACCCGAAGGTTTGGAGCGTGCGCTTGGGCTGGCGCGCCAGATCGCCGCGAAGGAAGCGACACCAGACGTTCCGCCAATGGCAATGCAGATTCTCGGCCTCCTATGCGGGCAGGTCCTCGACACCCACGTCCGTTTGCAGGCGATCGACCGTTCGATCCTTGCCCTGCAAAGAACTGACGAGATTGCACGGCGTCTATCGACCATTCCCGGTATCGGCCCGGTCGGTGCAACAGCACTGGCGGCATCGGTCACCAATCCGGGACAGTTCCGCTCGGGTCGAGAGTTTGCTGCCTGGCTAGGGCACACACCCTCGCAAAACTCTAGCGGTGGTAAGGACCGGCTCGGCCGCATCACCAAGATGGGTGACCGGTATCTGAGAAAGCTCTTGGTGATTGGCGCGACCTCTCTGATCCGCCGAGCCAGGCATAAGCCCGAGGTGGCGGATCCGCGCCTTCTCGCGTTGCTTGCCCGGAAGCCAGCCCGCGTGGCGAGCGTAGCCATGGCCAACAAAATGGCCCGCGTCGTCTGGGCGGTCATGGCCCGCGGGGAGACCTATCAAGCTCGCCATGCCCCGATCCTTGCAGCGTAAATTGCCAAGATGATGAGACCTTGACGCAAAAAACAGTTCGAGCCGGTCGATCGGCTCCATGAAGTTGTAAGAGCGAAGCGATGTGATGGCGAAACCGGTCAGGCCGGAAACAGGGACAACCCGTCGAATGTCGGAGGCTTCATAGCCTGCAAAGCAGATTGGGACCTTGTTCGCCGACCCCATCAGGGCCAGCAGTCTCCAATGGCTGCATCAACAGGCCGGACAGAAGACTGCACCCGACCAACGCGCCAGAACACCGAAATACCTCTTGCAATGCGGGGGCCATCCACAGAAGACATTCGGATAGACTTCAGAAATGTTGTCATCTGGCCCCAGTGGACTTACAGTTTGCGGCTCGTATGAGGCGCCGTTGGCATTAGTAGTTGTGGTAGGAAAGATTATGCACATTCGGTCGACGATTATCGATGACTACGAGGCGCTTTGCGCCATCGATTCCGTTGCTGAGACGAGCCTGGAGCGCCGTGGTCAAATTCGCAGCTGGCTCGGATCGGCATGCTGTCATGTTGCTGAGACAAATGGCCGGGTAGCCGCTTACGGCGTGCTGACAAAGCACTTCTTTGGCCAGCCTTTTGTCGAGATGGTGATGGTGGGCCGAGAATTCCGTCGTCAGGGATTGGGCGCGTCGATCGTTAAGCATTTCCAATCGATTATCCCTGACCGGAAAATATTCAGCTCCACCAACATGTCCAACAGACCAATGCAGATGCTGTTTGCTAAGTTGGGCTTCAGGCCGAGTGGATACGTCGACAACCTTGATGAAGGTGATCCGGAGATCATTTTCTACCACGCCGCCGCTAGGGGGGAGTAGCACGGACTTCCGTTTTCTACCCCCCCCTTTGAGGACATTCCGTTTCGGGTCCGAAAGCTGACAGGCGGCTTTCGGGATGATACCCTCGATAAGCGGCCGTTGCTTTCACAAACCCGAATTGACGTTTCGCCCGGCTCTCGAAGACCTGGTCAAATGTGTCGCAAAAAGTGCGGTACTTGCACAGGCCCCGGCGCAGGTAGCTTCTCGCCGCCCGGCTCATTCAGGAAGGCCGGCCAGCCGCAGCGCCTCAACATACCTGGCGAAATAATCCGGCCTGATCTGCCCCACCCGGTGTCTAAGGTTGGTGAGGGTCAGTTCGGGATCGAGTTGCAACGACAGCGCGATGTGCTTACTCGCGGCATCCGACCGCCCAGCCATGGCGTTGCTGGCGGCTGCCACACGAAGACCGGTGAGATAATAGGGCTGCGCGCGGGACGCAGCCTCTGCCATTGGCCAGGCAGCGTCACCGCTATTGACGGCTTTTCCGGTATGGAAACAGCAGGATGGGCCAGGTCCGCCGGCATTTTTTGCCGCGGCACCTCGACCAACCCGGACGACGCCAGCGCATTTCTGTGCTCCCGCACTTCGAAGTGCTCTATCAGTGCCCGGGTCGCCTCTTCGGGCTCGACGCCCAACTCACGCTTCAATGCTTCCTTGCAGGTCAGAAACTGGCGGAAGGCTTCATTGGTCTTGTACCGATTGTGAAAGATACGGATCAGTGCCCGGTGGGYCTGTTCGGCGCATGGGTCGAGCCCCACGAGGCGTTCGGCCAGGCTTCCGCAGGCCCGTTCCTCGTGTTCACTTAGTACCGGCAACTGGCTCAGCCGCTCAACCAGATCCAGCGCCCGACGAGCGTAGTTCGCACGAAGCGGCACGAGCCAGTGCTCGATCTAGCCAGGGTACAAAGGGCCGTCCAGTAGCTCGCCGCGGTAGAGGTCCGCCGCTGCCGCAAGGTTGGCGGCGTCATTGCCCTGGATCTTCCGGTCGAAAATCCAGATATCAGCTTCATCGGCATTCGCAGTCAGCCAAATGGTGTCGGMATTGMCTTCTATGCTGACAGCCTCGTCGGCCGAGGCCGGAAACAATCGCCTGAGGTCGACCAGCGCTTGGCGCAGGCTGTTTTGCGCCTGCTGCGCGCCGCTGTCAGCCCAGAGCATCGCGGCCATCTTCTCTCGGCGTACGCCCTTGAGGCCAGCCAGAACCAGAGCAGCGAAGAGCAATGACGTCTTGCGCGTCGCGAAGTGCAGGAATTGTCCGCCTGAAAAAGCAACCCGATGCCACCAAGCAATCGGATACGCACTCGCGCCCCCGTGAAACAACCTCGGCTAGAATATCACTTCCAGCGTCCGATTTAACGACGAATTAGCGCTTCGGCCAGACGTGTTTCCTGCGGTTTCACGGATGGGTGAACACCAGCAAAGCGCACCGGTAGGAAATTGCCCTCGTAAGTTTGAACGAGGGAGAAAGAAAATGGCATACATCAGCCTCAGGACTTTCCAGCCGACGTTGCGCTTCACCGGTTCGCTCGCCCGGCATACCGTGCTTGCCTTTGCAGGGATTCGGTTCCGGCATCAGGCTTTTAGGCAACGGCGGGGACTTGCCGGGYTGTCGATGCTGGAGCTTAAGGATTTTGGCTATCCGGTAGATGAGGCTCCTGCGGATGTAGCGGCACGTAGCCGGAACCTCGAGCAATTCGGAACGTGAAGCCCAACAGCGCATAAGCACGGGTTCGCATCGCTGAGAAACTTTCACATAAATGCCACGGTCCAGCAAAAGCGATGAGCGTTTGGTTGGGTAGTGGGTCGGACCCAGATCGCCCGCTTAGCGCCAGGCAACGTGGGAGCGAACGCGGAGTGGAGTAATGTCGGGAAAGGGGTCGAAATCTGCCGGTCCGCTTTTGAAGCACACTTGGCTGAAGCGGACATTCGGCAACCGGCCCAGAGTAGGCATTATGGTTGCGAATGCCCCGGCTCGCGCCAGCACAGCAACAGCCCGTCGAGAGCATCCGTCGATCCGACGACCAGAAGGGCTTCCAGATCCCGCCCCGCCGCTGGGTCGATGAGTGGACCTTCGGCTCGATGACCCGATTGCGCCGCCTCGTGCACGACTACGAGCAGTGCATCGATGTCTCGCAGGCCATGATCCTTGTCGCAATGGGCGGTAATCTCATCCGCCGATACGCTCATCCGTGATTTTCAAAACGGATACTTAGTATTGCAATTGGATCCAGCCGCCCGATAGCCGTTCCGGCGAAGACGGCCTGGGACACGCAAGTCAATCGTGGTTCACGGCTGCCGGCGATACGGACATGCTAGCGTGGGTGGCGTTGGCATTTATTTGTCTCGCGCTCTATGGGATTTTGACGCTTTATGCCGTGTTCGACCGTTGGGCCGAGCACAGGTCGAAGGCCCCCCTTGCCAAGACACTCCCAACATTGTTGACGATTGCCCTGCTCTACGCGATCTTTCCGCTTGAGCATTGCCACGCTTTTCTTCCGTTAACCGCGGTCCTTCTAGCCCTCATGGCGGACTGGTCGCGCTTCCAGTTGCCGAGTATTCAAGAAGTCGTGCCTGAAGCCACTGCTTAGCCGGCGGCTGTCGCACCGGAACCGGCCAACGACGGGCTGTCGCACCGGAACCGGCCAACGACG
>NZ_JBFUKO010000414.1:0-4819 GCF_056400805.1 Aminobacter sp. P4_H6_2 | reverse complement strand
TCCCGATGCGGCGTTCAATCCGCGGTTTTATTCCGGCGCCAGGCGAAGGTTCAAGCGCTGGTCCAGGCTGCTGCCTCAAGCGCAGTCCTGGCGCGGCGCGCCGCCTGAAGATGATTGCATCATTCCGGTCTTGCACGGCGCCTGTATTTTCGTCCGCCGCGCGCATTTTGAGCAAATTGGCGGGTTCGACCGGGAGATCTTCCTGTTTCACGAGGACGATGACCTCAGTTTGCGGCTGCGGCAGGCAGGCATCGAATTGCGACTTGCTGCGAAAGCCGTCGTCGATCACGCGGAGGGGAACTCCAGCGCGCGGTCGATCGAGTCCGGCCGCATCAAGGGCGAGGCCATGGGGCGCTCGCTGGTCTATGTCATGAACAAGCACAAACGTCCCCTGGATTTGCCGGCAGAGCGCTACCGCACCCGGCTGAAATTGCTGTTGCCACAGGTGCTGTTCAGCAAAGCGCGCCGTGCCAAGCTGCTGGGGTTCATGCGCGGGCTGAACGGCGGTCCGGTCGACAATGTCGGAAAACATACATGAATGCCCAGTCCGGCGCGCCATGGCGCGAAAATCCCTCAGCGCTACGCAGGCTGTGGACGGCACTTCGCCGCGCTGTCAAATCCGCGACTGCTAGTCGGCCGGCTGCAAGCAATCTCTACGACTGTTATGTCGATAACGCGCAAGCGAACTACCCATCATCGGACTACGTGCCGATTGCCAGCGAGGAGCCGTCGCCTGTCGATATCAGGCTGATCGCCTATTACCTGCCGCAGTTCCATCCAATCCCGGAAAACGACGATTGGTGGGGCAAGGGCTTCACCGAGTGGCGCAATGTGGCGCGCGCGTTTCCAGTCTTTGAGGGACATTATCAGCCGCGCCTACCGGGCGAACTGGGCTACTATGACCTGCGTGTGCCTGAAATCATGCAGCGACAGGTGGAACTGGCCAAGCTGTACGGGATCTCGGCATTTTGCTTCCATTTCTATTGGTTCGGCGGCAAGCGCCTGCTCGAAGGCCCGCTCGATCATTACCTGAAGACAGCTGATCTTGATCTGCCATTTTGCCTGTGCTGGGCCAACGAGCCCTGGTCGCGGCGCTGGTCAGGCCGTGAGCAGGACGTACTCCTGGCCCAGACACATTCGGCGGAAGACGATCTCGCGGTCATTCGCGGCCTCGACAAATATTTCCGCGATCCGCGTTATCTGAATATCAACGGCAAGCCGGTCCTCACAATCTATCGCGCGAGCCTTTTTCCCGACCTCAAGGCGACGGTCGCGCGCTGGCGCGGCGAGATGGAACGACTGGGTTATCCTGGCGTCTATCTCATCGCGACCAACGCCTTCGACTTCGGTGATCATGCGGAATATGGCTTCGATGCCTTGTCGGAATTTCCACCGCATGGCGTTCGTACCCCAAACATCGAAAGCAGCCTGGCGGTTTCGGCAGTCAAAAAAGGCGGGCGAATCCGCCGTTATCCGGACGTCGTACTGGCCGACAAAGCCAAGCCTGCCCCAGATGGGGTGGTTCACCCTGGTGTCATGCCAACCTGGGATAACAGCGCCCGTCGGCCAACCTCCGCACAAATCTACCATGGATCGACGCCGGCATTATTTCAGGACTGGCTTGGGCATGCGATGCAACGGGCCAGAGCCAATCCCGCGTCCGAGCGGATGGTCTTCATCAACGCCTGGAATGAGTGGGGCGAGGGTGCCTATCTCGAGCCCGACCTGAGATACGGTTACGCTTATCTCGAAGCCTGTGCCTCCGCAGTCCGAGGGCATGCTGTACAAATGGGCGGCGACACAAAATCCAGCTGAGCTTCGCTCCATAATGATGTGCGCTGCACAACATTTGGAGTTGCACCTTAGCTGTCGCGAAAATAGGCTCAGCCGTCCCTCAGCGTGCCCCTTTGGCGCCAGGGCGTCAAACAACAGAGGCTTTCCATGACACGACTTCACACCCTTCTCGCGGCTGGCKTTGCTGGCCTCGCGACGACGCTCGTCGCCGCACCTGCGCTTGCCCAGGGCAAGACGCTGACCATCTCCTGGTGGGGTTTCAACGGTGACAAGCTCGACGAATACATCATCAAGCCGTTCAAGGAAAAATGCGGCTGCGAGATCGTGTTCGAAACCGGCAATAACGCTGACCGCCTCAACAAGATCAAGATCCGCAACGGCGAAGGCGTCGACGTCGCCTACTTCACCGACGCCTATTCGCAGATCGGCATCAAGGAAGGCCTGTTCCAGCCGATCGACAAGTCGAAGGTGCCGAACCTCGAAGGTCTCTACGATCTCGCCAAGGCACCGCAGGGTGAATTCGGCCCGGCCTACACGATCGGGCGCGTCGGCGTCATCTATGACACCGCCAAGGTGAAGGCACCGATCACTTCCTGGAACGACCTCTGGAAGGAAGATTTCAAGGCTTCGCTGTCGCTGCCGGGCATCACCACCACCGCAGGCCCGATGGCCGTGATGATCGCTGCCGCGCATGCCGGGGTTGATCCGTTTGCCGATACCGATGGCGCCTTCAAGTCGATCGAGGCTCTGAAGCCGAATGTCGTCAAGAACTACAACACCGGCTCGGAGCTGGTGAACCTGTTCTCGACAGGCGAAATCTCGGCTTCAGTCGCCCARGACTTCACGCTCGCCCAGATCCAGGCTGCCGTTCCGACCGCTGCCTGGGCCGATCTCTCGGATGGCGCGATCGCCACGCTCAACACCATCAACATCCCCAAGGGTGCTGCCAATGTCGAGCTGGCGCATGAGTTCATCAACTTCGTTCTGTCCAAGGAGGTCCAGCAGAAGACCGCCGAGAACGCTGTCGATGCGCCTGTCGTCAAGGCTGTCACACTGACCCCGGAGCAGGCCAAGCAGTGGACCTACGGTGCCGACATGATCGCTTCGCTGAAGCAGGTCGACTATGAGAAGCTGAATACGGCCAAGACCGACTGGGTCGACCGCTGGAACGAAGTGTTCGGCATGTAAGACCAACAGATGAGGAAGGGCGTTTAGCCCTTCCTCATTCTTGTGCACATCGCACAAGAATCTACCCTTTTTGCCCGCTGCACCGCCCTTTGCGGCATTCTGCGCCTTTCGCTATCGCGCAATGAAGGTTAGCAAGCCTCGCAAGCGAGGCTCCCTTGGCGGAGCGCGCCAGGGTAAACTGGAAGAGATCGGGACTTCATGCTGAAACGCTTTGCTGGATGGTGGCTCGCCGGGCCTGCGACGCTGGCGGTTCTGGCCTTCCTCATACTGCCGGTCGCCGCCACCATCGCCACGACCTTCGGCGAAGACGGCGGCATCTTCGCGCCTTACGTCGCCTTTTTCAGCAGCGGCTTCCGTCGCACTGTTTTGTGGCGCACCATCGAGATATCGCTGGCGACGACCGCCATCTCGCTGGTCGTCGGTTTCCTGACCGCCTATGTGGTGTCGAAGTCCCYGGGTAAGCTGAAGAGCCTTTTGATCATCGCGGCCGTTTTCCCGCTGCTGACCGGTGTCGTCGTGCGTTCCTTCGCCTGGCTGATCATCCTCGGCAAGAACGGCATCCTCAACAATTTCCTGGTCGGCATCGGTGTCATCAGCGAGCCGCTGTCGATGCTCTACACCCAAGGATCGGTCATCGTTGCGATGGTCTATCTGTTCGTGCCGCTGATGATCCTGACGCTGGTCGGTGTGCTTGAAAACATCCCCGACGACGTCGTCCAGGCCTCGGCCTCGCTGGGCGCCACGCCCGCCGGGACGTTTCGCCAGGTGATCCTGCCGCTCGCGGTGCCTGGCCTGATCGTTGGTGCGGTGCTCGTCTTCACCGGTTCGTTCACCGCCTATGCCACGCCGCAGTTGCTTGGCGGCGAGCGCCAGATGGTCATGGGAACGCTGATGTACCAGCGCGCCATGGTGTCGTTCGACTGGGTCGGTGCCTCCACAATCGCAGCAATCATGGTGGTGATAACTGTCGCCGTCGTACTTGCCATGAGCCGCGTTGCGCGGCGTCTCAACCCGATGGCGACATGATGACCAGCCGTATCAATCCCCTGCTGATCCTGTTTACCGTCCTGGTCTACATCTTCCTGATGGGGCCGCTGATCATCGTGCTCGGCGCCTCGGTCAGCGACACCACCTACCTGACCTTCCCGCCGCAAGGCCTGACGCTGCGCTGGTTCGAAAACATCTTCGCGATCAGCGCCTTCAAGCGCACGATCGTGACCAGCCTGGAGCTTGCCTTCCTCGCGACAGGTCTGGCGCTGCTGATCGGCATTCCTGCCGCCTACGCGCTCAACCGCTACCGCATCAAGCTGCCGTCCTGGCTGTCGACTGTTTTCGTGCTACCGATCCTGGTGCCTGAGATCGTGCTTGGCTTTTCGCTGCTGAAATCGGTGGCGGTGGGCATGGACACGCCGATCTTCCTGACGCTGCTCGTCGGCCACATGCTGCTGGTGCTGCCTTATTGCGTGCGCGTCGTCTCGGCGAGCCTCGCCTCGTTCGACTTCTCGATCGAAGAGGCGGCCGTCAGCCTTGGCAGCCCGCCGGTGAAGACCTTCTTCACCATCGTCCTGCCCAATGTCCGCTCGGGCGTGATTGCGGCCTTCATCCTGGCCTTCATCACCTCGATCAACGACGTCTCGACGTCGCTGTTTTTGACCGGTCCCGGCATCTCGACGCTGCCGATCCAGATCCTCGCCCATGTCGAGCAGTTCTTCGACCCGACGATTGCGTCGGTGTCGGTGCTGCTGATGCTGCTGACAGTCGCAGTCATGGCCATCGTCGAGCGCACGCTCGGCCTCACCTTCCTTGCGAAGTAGACCCATATGACCCAGGCACTAAC
>NZ_JBFUKO010000413.1:0-4836 GCF_056400805.1 Aminobacter sp. P4_H6_2 | reverse complement strand
GAACTGGCGGGTCTGATGGAGGTCAAACGACCCGCGAAATTATTCCAGATAGCCGCTCGGATCGACCGGCGTTGAATTCTTGCGCACCTCGAAATGCAGCTTCGGCGCGTCGGTGCTGCCGCTCATGCCGGAAAGCGCGATCTCGTCGCCACGCTTGACCTTCTGGCCACGCTGAACCTTCAGCTGGCTGGCATGACCATAGACGGTGACAAGACCATTCTCGTGACGCACCAGCACGGTGTTGCCGAACTCCTTGAGCCCGTCGCCAGCATAGATGACCACACCGTTCTCGGCAGCCTTGACGRGCGTGCCTTCCGGCACCGAGATGTCGATGCCGTCATTCGACTTGCCACCGCCCTTGCCATAGTTGGCAACGACCCGGCCGCGCACCGGCCAGCGCATGCGATCGATGCCGGTGGCATTCGGCGCAGGTGCCGACGATTCTTCGGCCTGCTCGACCAGCTTGTCTTTCTTCGGCGGCGTATAAGAAGCAACCGTGGGTGCATCGGCAGCGGGCTTCGCCGCGGCAACGGCCGGCTTGGCCGGAGYAGGCGTGCTTGTGACCACCGGATCGATGGCTGCGGGCTTCGCCGCGGCAACGGTCGTGGTCGCGCCAGGTACCTTCAGCGTTTGACCGATACGGATGCGGCCGTCCTGAAGACCATTGGCCTGTTTGAGTGCTGCGGTTGTGACGCCGAGCTTTTGGGCGATGCGGTTGAGCGTGTCGCCCTMCGCAACCTTATAGCCGCCACCGGCACCAACCGGCTTGGCATTCTTGTCAGCCGAAGAGTCGAGCTGCGCGACGGCACCTTCCCTGGTCTTGGGCTGCTGCGGCAACACCGCAACCTTGTCAGTCGACAGCGGCGGATTGACCGGCAGCGGCTTCTTGGTCGGCAGCTTAAGCGTATTCTGTTCTGCCTGCGCCGTCTGCGGCTGGGCTAGCGTAGCTGTCGCGGTGCGATCGACAATCGGCGCCTGAGCTGTACGAACAGGGGCCGGGGCAAGCGTGGGAGCCTGAGCGACAGGTGCGGGCAGAGGCTGCGACGAAACCGGCTGGAGGCTGCCACGGCTAACCGAACCCGAACTGCTGGGGGCTAYGGGCGCTGCCGCCATCTGGGGATCGCCCGGATAGGGCTGCGGCTGCTGCTGATTGTTGATGATCGACTGCTGGTTGGGCGTCGATGCCGTAAAGAGATCGTCGACGCCACCGCCGCCGAATCGCGACACTCCGGAACTGCACCCTGCCGCCATGCCGGCAACCAGCAGCACGGCGCCACCGCGCGCCAGAGAGCGTTTATTCGTCTTCAAAATACTGAAACGCATCGCACTGACCCGCGCTTTACCCGATACCAACTAGGCTTGATTAAAGCGCGTTAATGTTACTGGTCGGTTAAGAGGATCAAATAAATCAATTGCTTCATGAATGGCGGCGGCGCACGGCCAAGCGCCGCCAGCTACCTGGTTCATGCACAAACTTGAAAACGATTTTTGGCTACAGAATGGCAGCGACGCCGCGGGCCAGCGCTTGCAGGCGGACAACACCCAGATCTTCGCGTTCAAAGCGGCTGCCGATCTTGGTCAGCTTGCACAGTACCTGTTCGCCCTCTTCGGGGCCGATCGGTGCGATCATCGTGCCGCCGCTCGAAAGCTGGTCGACGAACATGCGCGGATAGCTGTCGAATGCCGCCCACACCACGATGCGGTCGAACGGCCCCTCGCCCGGCAACCCGTTGGAACCGTCGCCCTGACGGACCAGCGCGTTGTTCATGCCGAGAACCTCGAAGCGCTGGCGCGCCTGTTCGGTCAGCGTCTTGTAGCGATCTATCGTGACGACACGGCCGGCGAGCCGGGCCATGACCGCCGCAGTATAGCCCGAGCCGGTTCCGACTTCGAGCACGCGGTTACCCTGTTCGATGTTGAGCGCGGCAATGACCGAAGCCTGGAGATCGGCACCTTCGATCGCCTCGCCGCATTCGATCGGCAACATGCGATCCGACCAGGCGATGGAATGGAATTGGCCCGAGATGAAGTCGCGCCTGGGCGTCGCCTCGAAAGCAGCAATGAGATTTTTCGGAACGATGCCGCGCCCACGAAGGCGAAGGAGAAAGGCGGCGAAACCTTCACGGTCGTCCGGCATCATGTTCATGCAATTGCCTTGGCCAATTGATCGCGCAGTTCATGCGCCGTCATGTCGAGCTTGAGCGGGGTCACGGAAATCTGCTTGTTGCGCACGGCATGAAGGTCGGTGCCCGGCTTCAACACCGGCTCGTCGCGGCCGAAACGCAGCCAGTAATATGGCAGGCTGCGGCCATCGCGGCGCTCCTCGACCCAGATGCCGTAAGACAGCTTGCCCTGACTCGCCACAACCGGTCCCGTCACCTCTTCGGGCGGGCAATTGGGGAAGTTGACGTTGAGCAGCACCCCGATCGGCAGCTCCGTCGAAATCAGCTTGCGCAGCAGCGCCGGCGCCAGCGCTTCGGCCGTTTCATACGGCACGATGCGCTCGTCATTCTCATAGATGTAGGCCTGGCTGAGCGCGATCGAGCGGATGCCGATCAGCGCCCCTTCCATGGCACCGGCAACGGTGCCGGAATAAGTCACGTCGTCAGCGACATTCAGACCCGAATTGATGCCGGACAGAATCAGGTCCGGTGGCTCTGGCAGGATCTTGCGCGCGCCCATGATGACGCAATCGGTCGGCGTGCCGTTCACCGCATAATGCTTGTCGCTGATCTTGCGCAGCCGAAGCGGCTCGGAGATCGACAGAGAATGCGCATAACCTGACTGGTMGGTTTCCGGCGCCACCACCCAGACATCGTCCGATAGCTGGTTGGCGATCCGCTCCAGGCAGGCAAGGCCTTCAGCGTGGATGCCGTCGTCGTTGGTCAGCAGAATGCGCATGTCACTTCATTTCGATCTTGGAGAGACCACCCATGTAAGGACGCAGGACTTCAGGAATCGTTACGCTGCCGTCCTCGTTCTGGTAGTTTTCGAGCACCGCGATCAACGCGCGGCCGACAGCCACGCCCGAGCCGTTGAGCGTGTGCACGAAACGCGTGCCCTTCTCTTCCTTCGGACGATAGCGGGCATCCATGCGGCGCGCCTGGAAATCGCCGCAGACCGAGCAGGACGAGATTTCACGATAGGTGTTCTGGCCGGGAAGCCAGACCTCGATGTCATGCGTCTTGCGCGCGCCGAAGCCCATATCGCCGGTGCAAAGCACCATCGTACGAAACGGCAGGCCGAGGCGCTTCAGCACTTCTTCCGCGCATTCGGTCATGCGATCGTGCTCGGCAAGTGCGCTTTCGGCATCGACGATCGAAACCAGCTCGACCTTGTAGAACTGGTGCTGGCGCAGCATGCCGCGCGTATCGCGCCCGGAGGACCCTGCTTCCGAGCGGAAGCACGGCGTGAGTGCCGTCATGCGCAGTGGCAACTGCTCGCTCGCCAGGATTTCTTCGCGCACCAGATTGGTCAGCGGCACCTCGGCGGTCGGAATGAGGCCCAGGCGACTGTCGCCATGCGGCACGAAGAATAGATCTTCCTCGAATTTGGGCAGATTGCCCGTACCGTAGAGCGGATCGTCGCGCACCAGAAGCGGCACCTGGACCTCGGTGTAACCGTGCTCGGTGGTGTGCAGGTCGAGCATGAACTGGCCAAGGGCGCGTTCAAGGCGCGCCAGCTGCCCCTTGAGCACGGTGAAGCGCGAACCGGAAAGCTTGGCGGCACGCTCGAAATCCATCAGGCCGAGCGCTTCGCCGATCTCGAAATGCTCCTTCACCCAGTTCGGGCGCGGCGGAACCGTGCCAACCTTGCGCAGCACGACATTGTCGTTTTCGTCCTTGCCGACCGGCACGTCTTCGAGCGGCACGTTCGGGATCACGGCAAGTGCCGCGTCGAGCGCCTTGTCGAGCTCACGCTCGCGGCCTTCGCCGTCCTGGATGAAGCCCTTGATCTCTGCGACCTCGGTCTTCAACTTCTCGGCGAGTGCGGAATCACCCGAGCGCATCGCATTGCCGATCTCCTTGGATGCAGCATTGCGGCGCTCCTGCGCTTCCTGAAGCTTGGAGACATGGGCGCGACGCGCCTCGTCCTTGGCGATCAGGTCGTCAACGGTGGCTCTCGCCACCTCGGCCGACTGCCCGCGCTTGCCAAGTGCATCGGCAAGCGCCCCAGGGTTCTCACGAATCCATTTGATATCAAGCATTTAAAAATTCCGGTCGTCGCGGTTGTCGAAACGACCGCGACGGCGGATCGGGCTGTCAGCTAGCGTTGGTGCCGCTGCCTGTGCCTTCGAGCGAGGTCGATGCTGCTGGCGATTGCTTCTCGGCGGTGCTTTCGCCCGCGTCCTGCGTTTCGCTCGCCACACGATCCTTCTCGCGCTTTTTTTCGATCATCCGGGCGGTCCAGATGGAAATCTCGTAAAGAAGGATCGTGGGAAGGGCAAGGCCGATCTGGCTGACCGGGTCTGGCGGCGTCAGCACGGCCGCCACCACGAAAGCAAGAACGATCGCCCATTTGCGCTTGTCAGCCAGCCCCTGCGAGCTAACCAGGCCCACCCGCGCCATCAGCGTGGTCACCACCGGCAACTGGAACACCAGGCCGAAGGAGAAGATCAGCGTCATGATCAGGCTGAGATATTCCGACACCTTGGGCAGCAGCGAAATCTGCACCTGATCGTCGGTGCCGGCCTGCTGCATGGCAAGGAAGAACCACATCACCATTGGGGTAAAGAAGAAATACACCAGTGACGCGCCCATCAAGAACAGGACAGGCGAGGCGATCAGGAACGGCAGGAAGGCATTGCGCTCGTTCTTGTAGAGACCGGGTGCGATG
>NZ_JBFUKO010000412.1:0-4847 GCF_056400805.1 Aminobacter sp. P4_H6_2 | reverse complement strand
CCGCCTCTGGAGGCGACAAAAATCGCGATGAAGGAAGTCACCGGCCCGATCATCGCGACGACAGGCGTATTGCTCGCCGTCTTCGTCCCCGTCGCTTTCATACCGGGCGTCGCCGGCCAGCTCTACAACCAGTTCGCGCTGACGGTTGCGATCTCCTTCGCCATCTCGGCCTTCAACTCGCTGACGCTCAGCCCGGCGTTGAGCGCCGTGTTCCTGCGCCATCGCGGCGCGCCGAAATTCATCCTGTTCCGCTGGTTCAATGCCGGGTTCCACTGGATGTCGAACGCCTATGCCGGCAGCATTCGCAGCTTCGTCCGATGGCGCTGGGCGTTCATCGGACTGTTCGGGCTGGCCCTGTACGCAACCTACGCATTGTCCCAGCGCATTCCCTCCACCTTCTTGCCCGTCGAAGACCAGGGCTACTTCTTCGTCGTCCTCCAATTGCCTGACGGTGCGTCGGTGGAACGCACGGCAGCCGTGGCGAAGAAGTCGGAGGAAATTCTCCGCGACCTGCCTGGCGTCGAATCCGTCGGCTCCGTCGTCGGCTTCTCCTTCCTCACCTTCGCCAACCAGTCCAATGCGGGCGTCCAGTTCGCAGTGCTCAAGCCGTGGGACGAGCGCGGCCCCGGCGAAAGCGCGACCGAGCTCAAGAACATTGCCCAGGGCAAGCTGATCCAGATTCCGGAAGCGCTGGTTCTCGCCTTCGACCCGCCCTCCATTCAGGGTCTCGGCGCGACGGGCGGCTTCGAGTTTCAGGTCGAGGACCTGACCGGCCGCGGTGCCGCGGCACTCGATGAGGCGACGCAGGCCCTGCTCACCGAGGCCCGCAAGCAGCCGGAGTTGAACCCGTTCACGCTGTTCACGACCTTCAGCACCTCGACCCCGCAATATTCCTACGACCTCGATCGCAACAAGGCGAAGCTGCTCGGCCTGAACCTGCCTGACATCTTCTCGACGCTGCAGATCTATCTCGGCTCGCTCTATGTCAACGACTTCAACCTGTTCGGCCGCACCTTTCGCGTCACCCTTCAGGCCGAACAGCAGGCGCGCGCCCAGGCCACCGACATTTCACGGCTCTATGTCCGCAGCAGTTCCGGAGACATGGTGCCGCTCAGCACGCTGGGCGCGCTGAAGGCAGTTTCTGGACCGGAAACGGTCACCCACTACAACAATTATCCCTCCGCTCTCATCAATGGTGCCGCAGCCGAAGGCTTCAGTTCGAGCCAGGCCGTCACCGCCATGGAGCGTGTCGCGGCAACCGCCTTGCCGCGGGATTTCTCCTTCGAATGGACCGGCATCACCTATCAGGAGATCCGGGCCGGCTCGATCGCAACCCTTGTCTTCGGCCTGGCGATCGTCTTCTGCTTCCTGGTTCTGGCCATGCAGTACGAAAGCTGGTCGATGCCCTTCGTCGTGCTGCTCGCCGTTCCGCTTGCCCTGCTCGGCGCATTGCTGGCGATCTGGGTGCGGGGCCTGCAGATCGACGTCTACTCGCAGATCGGTTTCGTCATGCTGATCGGCCTCGCCGCCAAGAATGCGATCCTGATCGTCGAGTTTGCCAAGCGTAGGCGTGAAGAAGGCATAGAGATCGTCGCTGCGGCCGTCGAAGCCGCGCGCCTCAGGCTGCGCCCGATCCTGATGACGGCCTTCGCCTTCATCCTGGGCGTCGTCCCGCTGATGCTGGCGTCAGGCGCCGGCGCGGCAAGCCGGCAATCGATCGGCACCACCGTCTTCGGCGGCATGCTGATCGCGACCGTGCTGACCCTCGCCTTCGTCCCGATCTTCTACGTCGTCCTCGAAACCTGGCGTGAACGTTTCGCGCGCCGCTCGTTGCCGTCCCAGGTGGTCGAGCCGGCCGAATAAATCAGGAGTATCCAGATGCGCATTTTCAAACTCGGTCTGAACGGCAGCCTTCTCGCACTGGCTGTGGCGGGCGGCTACCTCCTGGCTCAACATGGCTGGGGCGTCGGCAGCACGACTGCTGGTGCCGCACCATCGGCTGCGGCTCCCCAGGCAATGCCGGTGCCGGTGGTCGGCGTGGTGAAGAAGACAATTCCCATCTATCTCGAATATGCCGCGCGCACGGAAGCCATCCGCAATGTGACGCTGCGCGCCAAGGCGTCAGGCTATCTTCAGGAACAGCCGGTATCGGACGGCACCGACGTGAAGGCAGGCGACCTGCTCTACAGAATCGAGGCCTCGGACTATCAGGCCGCGCTCGATCAGGCCAAGGCGCAGATCGAGCGTGACCAGGCATCGCTCGAATACCTCAAGTCCAGTCTGAACCGCGGCAACAAGCTCGCCGACAACGGCTACCTGGCCAAGGACGGGTTCGACCAACGCCGGAGCGCGGTGCGACAGGCCGAAGCAGCACTCGCCATATCACGTTCGGCCTTGCGGACCGCCGAGATCAATCTGAAAAACACCGAGATCCGCGCCCCCTTCGCCGGTCGCCTCGGACGCAATCAGGCGCCGGAAGGCACGCTGGTCACCAGCTCCGCCGGCACGCCGCTGAACAATCTCGTCCAGCTCTCGCCGATCTACATCACCTTCAACCCGGGCGAGACCGAACTGGCCGAGATTCAGAAGGCCTTTGCCAACGGCACGGTGGAGACCGAGGTCATCATCCCCGGCAGCGATAGCAAGCCGCGTGAAGGCAAGCTGACCTTCATCGACAATGCCGTGGAGCGCAACACAGGCACGATTGCCGCCCGCGCAACGATCGGGAACCTCGACCTCTCACTGCTCCCAGGCCAATATGTTCGCATTCGCCTGCACATCAGGGAATTGCCGAACGCGCTGATGGTGCCGCAGACGGCGCTGGGCTCCAGTCAGTTTGGCAAATACGTCTACGTCGTGGGCAAGGACAATCTTGTCGAACAGCGCGTGGTCGCATTGGGCCCCACCGATGGCGATCTCGTGACGCTGACAAACGGCATCAAAGAGGGTGACAAGATCATCTCCGGCAACCTCCAGAAGATTTTCCCAGGGGCAGCAGTTCAACCGCTCGATGCTGGCGGCGGTTGATCATCCTGCATTTTTGCCTGACGAGCGCGCACGATATGCGGCAACCGTAGGGACGGACGGCTTCGCGCCTTCATGGCGGTCATTCCTGTGGTCGCATCGATTCACCAAAAGCCGACAAGTGCTAGCGGGCGGTTGGCCGCCGCTGGGCTGGCAGCCGCCATGATGACATTGTGGTGCCCTGGCCTTTGCCAAACATTGGGTTCAAAGGGTGGCGGCGCCCTTTTGTGGCTCTTTCGCCCCAAGCCGGTACAGGGCAAAGCGGACCTGACGCAAATCGTCTTCCCATCCGTCGCTGTTATTCATCGAACTTTCAGATGCGGCCCTTTGCAGAGCGCGCGCTTCGGATTCGATCTTTCGCAGCTCGACTATTTTTTCCTCTGTCGAAAGCAGGGCGTTTTCGTCAATTTCCTGCATCTTCAACGCATTGAACGTGGCCATGGTGACACCTCTAGGTTGGAATGCACTGCCGCTTCAGCGGACGACAAAATCGCCGCTCCGGGTTTCGCGGAGCGGCGGTGTGGGGTCTTGCCCACTGAATCAGTGATCAGCCGAATGGCGAGTTGCGCTGCCGGCGCTGGCCATAGTTCGGCTGAAACGTATTGTCGTATGCGCGGTATGAACGATAGTGATCATAGCACCACTCGACATGTGCGCTTCCGCCACCGTTGTTGCTGTTGTTGTTGTTGATGATTGTGCCGGTGATCAGTGCTCCTGCGACAAATGCCCCGGCAGGAAACCAAAAACCGTTGTATTCCTGATAGCCGCGGCGCTGGTACCGATAGCCCTTGTGGCCGTTGTAGTAGGCGGAATTGCCGCTCCTTCGAAAGTCACCGCCGTTCCAGTTGCCATTTTTGCGGTTATCCTTCTTGCGCCACTTCATCCCATCCTGCACCTGGATGATATCGGACTGAACGCTTGCGGTAGGCGGCAGGAAAGCCGGCGCAGCGTTCGCGGGAACGCTCGTGAGTGCAAAAGTGGCGGCCAGGCTGCCCGCGCATAGGCCTGAGAATAGCTTTTTCATTTTGTTGAATTTTCCTTAAGGGCGATGTCCCTTGGGGTGACAACGTCCCTCATCTGCAATGGCTCCGCCGCCGACGCAGGCCCGGCCTTGCTTGCTTCTTCGCCGCGCGGATTGGTGGAAGGTCTGCCTTGCGTGTCTCGCGTAGGTTCTCC
Organism: Aminobacter sp. P4_H6_2; assembly: GCF_056400805.1. Classification (NCBI taxonomy): domain Bacteria; kingdom Pseudomonadati; phylum Pseudomonadota; class Alphaproteobacteria; order Hyphomicrobiales; family Phyllobacteriaceae; genus Aminobacter; species Aminobacter sp. P4_H6_2. The sequence continues at coordinate 647 of NZ_JBFUKO010000412.1, read as the reverse complement.
TGTAGCTGTCGCGCGCGTCTTAACTGCCGGTTGGACACCGTCGGCATCTTCTGCTCGTTTCAGCAAATCTTGAAAGGAACGGATGGCGGCAAAGCGAGCACCCTTAAGCTGCCCTGCGAGCCTCGACAGGTCGTTTGGACCGTGCGGGGCTCAACCCTGCGAAAAAACTTCTGAAAAGCGCCAAGCCGGCGCTAAAGCCTTGAACTAGAACGCCTTGGGCCGAGGAACGGAACCAAACAAGTCGTGCCGCGTCATATAGGCAGGTTTCCGTCCGGAGTGAAATCGATGATCAGGCTCCTAGTTGTCGCCGCAGCGTTCCTCCTCGCTTGCGGCGGGTCGGAAGCGGCTAAGCTGGACCTGACCGCCGTCAACCAGGCTCAATACGCCTCCGACGGACCAAAAGGTTTCAGCTCAGCGGTTCTGAAGGCGCAAATTCTTTTGGATCGTGCGCGCTTCTCGCCGGGCCTGATCGACGGCCGCCTCGGAGAGAACTTCGCCAGTGCGGTCAGGGCCTTCCAGACGGCGAATGGATTCCCTGCCGATGGCAAGCTCACTCGGGAGACCTGGGATAAGCTGTTGGCAACCTCCTCGAGCCCAGCCCTGGTCACCTATGAGCTGACCCGCAAGGATCTGCGCGGACCTTTTAC
>NZ_JBFUKO010000411.1:0-4858 GCF_056400805.1 Aminobacter sp. P4_H6_2 | reverse complement strand
GAACAGGCCAAGCTCAGGCTCGATGGCGGAAGCCTCAGGATCGCCGGCACCGACATGCATGTGCTTGGTCRCAACGTGGTCCTGGAGGCGGGCGGCGGCGCGCTCGACATCGCCGATGCTACCAACGTCGTTGGCATCAACAAGGAGATTTCGGGTACTGGCAGCCTGACCAAGCTCGGTCTTGGCGCGCTGGTTCTCGACGGCACCCACAGCTACACCGGCGAGACCGTCGTCAAGGCGGGCGCGCTTTCGGTGCAGGGTTCGATCGCTACGTCGAAGCTGACCACTGTCGGTGCCGGCGGCCTGCTGGGCGGCATCGGCACGCTCGGCAACACGGTGATCGCCTCGGGTGGTGTGCTGGCGCCTGGCAATTCGATCGGCACCATCAAGGTTGCTGGCGACATCACCTTCGAAGCCGGTTCGGCCTTTGAGGTCGAAGCCAATGCCAAGGGCGAAAGCGACAAGGTCGCGGCATCAGGCAAGGCGATGCTGAAGGGCGGATCGGTGCTGACTCTGGCGAGCGGCAACAATTATGCGCCGCAGACCAACTACAAGATCATCACCGCCGATGGCGGCGTGACCGGCTCGTTCGCCGATGTCAGCTCGAACCTTGCCTTCCTCGATCCCTCCCTTGCCTATGGCGCCAAGGACGTGACGCTGACGCTGAACCGCAACGACGTCACTTTTGCCGATGTCGGCGCGACGCGGAACCAGAAGGCAACGGCCGCAGCACTCGAAAGCACGGGCTTTGCCAATGCGGCATACGCGGCCGTCGTCAATCTCGACGAAGCGGGCGCGCAGCAGGYGTTTGCGCAGCTGTCGGGCGAGGTGCATGCCTCGGCCAGGGGCATGATTATGCAGAACAGCGGCGTCCTGCTCGACGCAGCCACCAGCCGCATCGACCAGGCGTTTGGCGATGCGACCGCGGCCAGCATGCCTGTCATGGCCTATGGCGACGATGGCCTGGAACTGGCGGCTGCCGACACCGACCGCTTCGCGCTGTGGACCCGGGCCTTCGGTTCGTGGGGCAACAACGACGGCGACGGCAACGCCATGGGCTTCGACCGCAGCACCGGCGGCCTGATCGGCGGGGCCGATGCGATGGTCGGCGACAGCTGGCGCTTAGGCGTGCTTGCCGGCTACAGCCGCTCGACCTTCGATGCCGCGGACGGCACTTCCAACGGCAGCAGCGACAACTACCATCTCGGCGTCAACGCCGGCACGCGGGTTGGTGCGTTCGGCCTGACCGCCGGCGCGACCTATAGCTGGCACCGGTTCGACACCGCGCGTTCGGTCGCCTTCGCAGGCTTCTCCGACGCGCTATCGGCCAAGTATGACGGCGGCACGGCCCAGGTGTTCGGCGAGGCGAGCTACCAGGTGGATGCTGGGCGCTTCGCCGTAGAGGGCTTCTCCAACCTGTCTTACGTGAACCTGCGCACCGACGCCTTCACAGAGACGGGCGGGGCGGCAGCCTTGTCCAGCGAAGCCACCAGCAACGACGTGACTTTCGCCACGCTTGGCGTTCGCGGCTCGACCGATGTCGCGCTGGGTGCGGTGAACGCGACTGTGCGTGGCACGCTGGGCTGGCGCCATGCCTTTGGCGATGTTACGCCGCTGTCGTCGGTCGCCTTTGCCGGCTCGGACGGCTTCGAAGTGGCGGGCACGCCGATCGCCAGGGACGCGGCGGTGCTGGGTGCCGGCATCGACTTCGACATCGCACCGAAGGCGAAGCTTGCCATCAGCTACACCGGGCAGGTGAGCAGCGGTGCGTCCGACCACGGAATCGATGCCAAGCTGGCAGTCAGCTTCTAGACATCGACGAGGCATCCGCGGCCTTGGGCCATGGCCGCGGATGCACTGATGTTGACGCGAAAGATCAGCGCAAGTATTCGCGCTTCGAGTAACAGCTCAACGCGTTGGCGGACGACACGAACCGCGCCGGCACTGCCGGGTCAAATATCAAAACTCTGGAAACCATCATGACCGAACAGATTTCGYCGGCCTCCGAGGTCTCGTTGCGCCGCATCTCCGCACAGACCGTGAGCGATGTTTGCGAACTCAGCGAGACGCTGAGCGAAGCCCAGCGCAACAAGGTGGCCGACAACGGCACCTCGATCGCCGAGGCACATTTTTCTGAAAACGCCTGGTTCCGCGCCGTCTATGCCGACGACACGCCGATTGGCTTCGTCATGCTGCATATCGGCGCCGACTATGACGTCATCGATTGCCCCGGTGCCTTCCTGTGGCGCTTCATGATTTCAGGACCTTACCAGGGCATGGGCTTTGGCCAGAAGGCAATCGCACTTGTGGTTCGCGATCTCAGGGGGCGGGGCTTCACTGAACTCTTCACCAGCTACGGGCTGGGCGAGGCGAGCCCGGAAGGCTTCTACAAGCGCCTAGGTTTTATCACGACCGGCGAAACCTATGACGACGAGGTGGAGGCCGTGCTGAAATTCAGCTGACGGCAGCCCAAACGCGCATTGGACTTCGCGCGCAGCGTGCCCATATCTTGGGATGTGGAGCTTTGAGCGTGAAACTCGCGCGTTTGGCCCTTTTCGTTGCGGCGCTGGTCGCCGCTGCGGTCTTTACTGCCTCTTCCTCGATCGGAGAAGACAGCGGCCGGGCGAAGGTGGCGTTGACCATCGTCATCGATGGCGCCATCGGCCCGGCGAGCGCAAGACAGCTCAAGGAAGGCCTTGAGACGGCGGTCAAGCGCAACGCCGAAGTCGTCATCCTCGAGATGAACACACCGGGCGGGCTGGTCACCTCGAAGCGCGAGATGATCGCCGACATCCTTTCTTCGCCCATTCCCGTCATCGGTTATGTCGCGCCATCCGGCGGGCACGCGGCAAGTGCCGGCACTTACATCCTCTATGCCACCCATGTGGCGGCGATGGCACCGGGCACCAACCTGGGCGCTGCGACCCCAGTCGAGATCGGCGGCATGCCCTCCTTGCCCGGGGGCGGCGATGACAAGGACCAGAAGAAAGCCGCTCCCGACACCGACCCGATGATGGCCAAGGTCACCAACGACGCGGTCGCCCTGATCCGCTCGCTTGCCGAATTGCGCGGGCGCAATGCCGACTGGGGCGAAAAGGCGGTGCGCGATGCCGCAAGCCTGTCGGCCAATGCCGCCCTGCAGGAGCATGTCATCGATTTGATTGCCCGCGACCGAACCGACCTGCTGCGTCAGGTCGACGGGCGCACGGTCGATGTCGCCGGCAAAAAAGAGGTGCTGGCGACGAGGGACCTGCCGGTCGAGGTGGTAGAGCCCGGCTGGCTGATCCGGCTATTGGCCATCATCACCGACCCGAATGTCGCTGTCATCCTGATGCTGGTCGGCATCTACGGCCTGGTCTTCGAGTTTTCGAGCCCCGGCATGGTGGCGCCGGGCGTTGTCGGCACCATGGCGCTGCTGCTTGGGCTCTACGCGCTCGATCTTCTGCCGATCAACTATGCCGGCCTGGCACTGATGCTGCTCGGCCTCGCCTTCCTGGTCATGGAGGCATTCAACCCGACGGTGGTGCTGGGGCTTGGCGGTGTTGCCGCCTTCCTTTTGGGCGCAGCGATGCTGCTCAAGGTGCAGGGTCCCGGCTTCGAGATCTCGTGGATGCTGATTGGAACTGCCGCCGCCCTGACGCTTGGCCTGGCACTTTTGACCGGCAGTTATGTCTGGGCGGCGCGCCACAGGCCTTCGCGCGTCGGCGCCAAGGCGATGAACGGCTTGCCGGTCGAGATCATCGACTGGTCGGCGGGCGAGGGCCATGTCTTCGCCCAGGGCGAGCGCTGGCGGGCGAGGGCGGACGAGCCACTCGCTATTGGCGATCCCGCCGAGGTGACCGGGATCAAGGATCTCGTGCTGACGGTCCGGCGCCGGAACGTTTCAAAGCCAGGAGAACCGCAATGATCGTCGGCTATGTCGTCTATCTGATACTCGCGCTTGTCGTGGTCATGTTCCTGTCGGCGGCAATTCGTATCCTGAGGGAATATGAGCGCGGTGTCGTCTTTACGCTTGGCCGCTTCACCGGCATCAAGGGGCCGGGGCTGATCCTGCTCATCCCGTTCGTCCAGCAGATGGTGCGGGTCGACCTGCGCGTGGTGGTGCAGGACGTGCCGCCGCAGGATGTGATTTCGCGCGACAACGTCTCGGTGAAGGTCAATGCGGTGCTGTATTTCCGCATCGTCGATCCCGAGCGCGCGATCATCAAGGTCGAGGATTACATGGCCGCGACCAGCCAACTGGCGCAAACCACTGTGCGCTCGGTGCTCGGCAAGCACGAGCTGGACGAGATGCTGGCGGAACGCGACAAGCTGAACGCCGCCATCCAGGAGATCCTCGACCAGCAGACTGACGCCTGGGGCATCAAGGTGACCAATGTCGAGATCAAGCATGTCGACCTCAACGAGAGCATGGTGCGGGCGATCGCCAAGCAGGCGGAGGCCGAACGGCTACGCCGTGCCAAGGTGATCAATGCCGAGGGCGAGCAGCAGGCGGCGCAAAAGCTTGTCGAGGCCGGCAGGATGCTGGCCAAGGAGCCGCAGGCGATGCAACTGCGCTATTTCGAGGCGCTGCACGACATATCGGGCGAGCGCTCGTCGACGGTGGTGTTTCCGCTGCCGATCGACCTGCTCGGTTTGTTCAAGAAGCCAGACGGCGGGGGCAAGTGACTACGCGGCCGCCTGCACGGCTGGTGCTGTTCTTGTCAGGCGCTTTCAAGTGGAATTGCCTGAAGCCGGGTCATTTGCTGCCRACGACAAGGGCAAGGAACTCGCGTGCCGCGCGAGTGGCATAACGCTCCTTGTGGCGCAGCACGAAGAAGCTGCGCTTGGGCAGGGCGAAGTCGATGGCGACCAGCGT
>NZ_JBFUKO010000410.1:0-4875 GCF_056400805.1 Aminobacter sp. P4_H6_2 | reverse complement strand
GCCGTGGTGCGCTCGCTCTACAATGCGGTGAGCCGGCAGGAATATGCCCGCGCCTGGGATTATTTCGGCGAGACCAAGCCCGCCAAGGATTTTGAGGCCTTCGCCAAGGGCTACGAGGCAACCGAGCGCGTCGAGGTCGAAACCGGTGCTGTCAGTTCCGAAGGTGCCGCCGGCAGCATTTTCTACAACATCCCCGTCGCCATTCGCGCCGTCGACAAGGACGGCACCGAAAAGATCTTCGCCGGCTGCTACACCGCGCGACAGGTCAACGGCTCGATCCAGGCGCCGCCGTTCAAACCGATCCAGCTCGACAAGGGCACGCTCAATCCAGCCGATGGCACGCTCACCGACGCATTGCCCAAGCAATGCGGTGACGCTCCGCCAGTCGAAACCGATGCGGTTTTCGATCTTGCCAGGAAGACATTCGCGGCCAGCCATCAGGCCCAATGCGACGTTGCCAAAGAAGGTGATGATGTCGCGCTAAGCTACAGGATTTCCTATCATAACAAGACCGACGCCGCCGACGCAGCACCCAGCGAAGCCCGGCTGTTTCGTTTCTTCTGCCAGATGGGCGCCTACAACGAGACCCATATCTATTACCTCTGGAACGAAGCCGACGGCCTCAACGAGCAGCATTTCGCTACGCCCGAGCTCGACATCCGCTACGAGAACGACAATTCCGAAGGCAAGCTCGAAAGCGTCGACGTCATTGGCTACCGCTCCGAAAACGCGCTGGTCAACTCGTCCTTCGACGAAAAGACCCTGACGATCCTGTCGCACAACAAATGGCGCGGCGTTGGCGACGCCTCGTCCGACGGCACCTGGATTTTCCGCGACGGGGCGTTTGCGCTGATCCAATACGACGTCGATGCGTCCTATGACGGCGAGATCAATCCCCAGAGCGTGCTCGACTATAACACCGGGCCGTAAATCTCACTTCGCGGCCAGCATCCAGTTGAGCGTGTCGCGCCAGTCGGTCATGCGAATCGGCGTGCCGTGCGTGCCGGTTTCGAATCGCACGAAGCGCGCGGGATAGCTGGGTTTCTTGGCGAGGATCGAGCGGAAAAACGCCTCCAGCTTGTCGATTGGGAAGACCGGATCCTTGCTGCCCTGGCCGAAGAACACCGGCACTTTGGCAGCAAACGCCGGCGAGGTCAGGAACCCCTCATCCCACAACGAGCCAAGCAACATCAGCCCGCCCAGTTGCTTGGCCGCCTTGGCATCATGGGCAAGACCCCAGCACAGCGCCCCGCCCATCGAACCGCAAGCAACCACCACCTTGGCGCCGGGCGATCGGGCGGCGTAATGATCGATGAGGGCCGCTATCTCAGCCACGCCCTTGTCGCCGAAGTCGGAAAAATCGGGCGATAGATAAAGCCCGCCATTGGCCACCATCAAGTTCTTGATGCGGTTGAAATTGCCGCCGAAAGTGAAGTCGTCGACGCCCTGCTTGCGGCTGCCACCCTGCCCGTGAAGGTAAAGCACGATGACCGACGCGCCCTCGGTCTTGCCGACTGCAACATGCTTGATGTTGCCGGCATCGGTCCTGAGCATCAGGTCCCGCTGCACCCAGCGCACGCCGGTATCGACATATTTGCTCTTGGCCCGCCGTTCGGGGATCTGGTCGCGTTCGTTGATGTCACGCAACTCGCTGTAATCGACGAGCCGGTAGGTCTTGCCCTCGGATGACAGGATGGCCGGATAGGCGAAGAGTTCGTCCTTGTAGGGCGCTAGGCTTTGCGCATGGGCAGACGAGGCAAGTGTGGCCAGGACGAGCGGTAAGACCAGAAGACGGAGGCTGGCTGGCAGCCATGCGCTCCACGGCGCCCCCCTCTGGCCTGCCGGCCATCTCCCCCTCAGGTGGGGAGATTGGCAGCTTCGGCGCCTYGCCTTTTTTKCAACGTAGACGATTGGCGAAAGTCGCGGTGMCGGCGTGATCTCCCCMCYTGWGGGGGAGATGKCCGGCAGGMCAGAGGGGGGCGTGAAGGAACGAGACTTCGAGAAAGGCTTGAGAAACATCACATTGGTCAATCCTGCAACACGCCGCCAGCCGTCTCAAGCGCGTCGGGCGTATCAACATCGACGCCGGCACCGACGCCGATCTCCACATCAATGACATCCACGCCTTCGGATTCAACCAGGTGCCGGGCACCCGTGTCGCCTTCGAGATGGGCGACGGCTGGGAACAGCGACCGCGGCAAGATAACCGGGTTGCCGCGCTTGCCGTCATGGGTGGCGCGGACAACGGCGCGGCCATCGGCGCGCTCGAATGCTTCGATCAGGCGATCGAGGTCGGCGGCCAACACCTCGGGCATGTCGCCGAGCACGATCAGCGCGCCGGCTGCATCTTCAGGGAGTGCGGCAATGCCGGCCTTGAGCGAACTGGCGAGGCCGGAGGCGAAGTCAGCATTGTGAGCGATAGGAATGTCGAGACCGGCAAGTGCCTCGCGAATGCGGGGAGCCTGATGGCCCGTGACAACGACTGTGCTTTCAGCCTTGGAGGCCAGCACGCGTTCGGCCGTGCGGCGCACCAATGGCTTGCCCTGGAACAGCGCCATCAGCTTGTTGGGACCGCCTATACGGCTGGAACGGCCGGCTGCGAGCAGCACGGCGTGGACCTTCGGTACCGGCGATATGGCGGACAGGTCGCGCGGCTGCGGTCGCGTCGGGATTTCCATCAACAGACCGCCGACGCCCATGCCGCCAATGTCTGCCGCCGTCACCTCAAGCCCTGACATAAGCCGATCGAGGACCCAGTCAAAACCGTTTTCCTTGGGGCTGCGGGCGCAGCCGGGCGCGCCGACCACCGCGGTAGCTCCGATGTGGCCGAGCACCAGCAGATTGCCCGGGTCGACCGGCATGCCGGTACGGATAACGGTGCCGCCGGCGGCGCGGATCGCTGCGGGGATGACATCGTCGAAATCGCTCAGCGCCGAGGCGCCGAAAATCACCACCATGTCATGGTCGCGGGCGAGCGCCTTGGCGGCTTCGGCCACTTCGGCCGTTTCATGCGCCGTGCGCCGCTCGGCAGTCAGCCGGCTACCCGAGCGTGCCAGGCGCTGCTCGGTCAGGCGGGCCGTCTTGTCGAGCACGCTTGGCTTGACGCTGGGCAGCACCGTCTGGATGACGCCGACGCGCTTGGGCACGAACGGATTGACAGCGAACACCTCGCGGGCGGCGCAAAGCTCGGTCGCCCGCCGTACGAGATGGCCGGCGACAGCGAAAGGAATGATCTTCACCGTCGCGACCATCTGGCCTTTTTCGACGGTGGCATGCTGGGCGAGCGTAGCGACAGTGATGGACGGGTCAATGGCGTTGATGGCATCGATGAGGGCCGCGTCGACCGTGAAAACACCCGCATTCAGCGCATGCAAATTGACGCGCCCCGTCGCCGCCGGCTTCACCTCGACATGGTGGTGGCGCATGCTTTGAGCGATTACTTCGGCAGCCTGGTCCTCGCCGAGGTCGCCCAGCTCCAGCACCGCAACGACGATTTCGCTCAGGCCAGCAGCTTCGAGGATCGCGATGTCTTCGGCAGCGAGCACATGGGCCTTGCGGTAGCGATGGTCGCCGGCACTTGTGGAATGTGCGAGGACCGCGCCTTCAGCCTGCCRGATAGGTATCGCGCCGAATTTCACGCCGCCTCGCTTTTCGGCTTGCCGACAAGTCCACGCGAACGAAACGCGGCAATGACCTGTGCGAGCACCGCAACCGCAATCTCGGCCGGGTTCGCGGCACCGATGTTGAGACCGATCGGCGCGTTGATGCGCTCGATCTGATCAGGCGTGGTACCCATGCCAAGAAGCCGTTCGACGCGTTTGGCATGGGTCTTTCGGCTGCCCAGAGCGCCGACATAAAAGCACTCGGCATCGAGTGCAGCCTTGAGCGCGAAATCGTCGATCTTGGGATCATGCGTCACCGCCGCCAGCGCCGCATAGCGGTCGAGCGGGGCGTGCTTCAGCACGTCCTCGGGCCATTCGGCATGGAGAGTAACGTCAGGAAAACGATCGTCGCTGGCAAAGGCCGTGCGGGGATCGATGATCTCGAGCGGAAAACCGGCAATCTTGGCCATCGGCGCCAGCGCCTGGCTGATATGGACGGCACCGATCACCACAAGCCGTGGTTGGGGCAGGTGGACATTGAGGAAGAACTGCCGACCTTCGGCCTCGGCCGTGCCGGAAAGGCCGGTTCGAAAGGCCTTGGCCAGTGCTTCACCGAGATCGCCGGCGACGACGTCGCCTTCCTTGACCACACGGTCGCGGCCGTCGCCCATGTCGGTGACGAGGATTGCGGCACGTCGCGCACGGCGCTCGGCATTCAACGTCTTCAGTGCAAACGGATCCATCGCCTCAACCCAATCGCTCGACATAGACCCGGATGCGGCCGCCGCAGGACAGGCCGACCTGCCATGCTGTTTCGTCGGCGACGCCGAACTCAAGCATCTTCGGCTTGCCGCTCCCAATCACGTCGAGCGCTTCGGAAATGACCGCACCCTCGACGCAACCGCCGGACACCGAGCCATGGAACGTGCCTTCGGCGTCGATCACCAGATGACTGCCAATGGGACGCGGCGCCGAACCCCAGGTCTCGACCACGGTGGCGATAGCGACATCCTTGCCGTCCTTCATCCAGCCTTCGGCGATGATCAGAGGATCGCGGGCTTCATCGAGAAATTTGCTTGGCATGGAACCTCCTTCACGACCTTACGCCGCGCGGCGCTGTCCGTCGATGATCCACAATCTGGGGTCGCTGCTGCGCGAAGCGGGAGCACCGAGCGATGCGCAGAGATCGCCGAGCGCGTTGAGATTGTGTACCGGGCGGAACTCGTCGACATGCGGCAGCATGGCACGAACGCCCCGGGCCCGGGCCTCGAAA
>NZ_JBFUKO010000409.1:0-4881 GCF_056400805.1 Aminobacter sp. P4_H6_2 | reverse complement strand
ACGTGCAATCCATCGAAACATCGATCTGGCTCGCTCTGAAGGGGAGAGCGCAGGCGCTTGTCCTGTCGCCAGTCCTGCCTGTGGCGTGGTCAAACGAAAGCTTCGCAAAGCCAACGGGTGGCTATCTCAGCGTCACGCATATCCCGAACGTGAACCACCGGCTGTTCCTTGGGGCGGCTGATCCTCACCAGCGGTTACGGCAAAGTCGAAAGGATATTTACCGCCTCCCGCTCGCTTAGGTCTACCCACAATTTGGGGAGGGCCTGTCTCTCGGCTTTGGCAAAGAGTTATYTCCTACTGCATCAGAATAAGTGTCTCTATTGATACCAGCGGGCAGGTATCACGTGTCCAGCTTATTCCTATGAGATGGTGGGAAATTGGGAATGTCTTCGTCTGTCCGAGATTGGCGGTGGTTGCCCGCGGAATTGGCGGCTTACCGCGAAATTCGTCGAAAACCTGCCTGTCCGCTGTCGGCCCCGATGCTGCCGGAAATTTGACTTCTGCTTCCACCTTGCGATTACCCAATCGAGAATGACACCAACGGGATGGGAACCAGCCATTCTGATGTTGAAGGTTTTTCAGCAGCTATCGTGACCAAGCTGACATTCGCATCGGCTTTCGCCACGTTCATCGCGGCGAGACAGATGGTGGTCCTTCATCGCACCGCGTCCTCATAATCGACTTCCAGAAGCGCCCCTGAGGCCGGAGCGCAGGCAATGCGTTCGTCTGTCAGGCCGATCCGGGCCGTGGTGACGAACAAGGTCCGGCCATCGCCGCCAAAGGCGCAACTCGTCGGGCGCGGYACAGGGAGAGGGATCAGACGCTCAAGAGAGCCGTCAGGAGCAATGCGGGCGATGGCCGATCCGTCGAACAGGACACTGAGAAGATGGCCGGCACCGTCCATCGTCAGGCCATCGGGCTTTCCCTCCTTGGGGTCCATGCCGAAGAACAGGCGGCGGTTGCTGATCTCGCCTGTGGCCGGATCGAAATCGTAGGCGTAGATCTCCCCCTTGTGCGAGTCCGTGTAGTAGAGCGTTTGGCCATCCCGGCTCCATTCCAGGCCATTGGGCAGATCGAAGCCGGTATCGGCGATATGCCACGTTCCATCCGGATCGAACCGGTAGAGGATGCCGACGCCCTTCTGTCCTTCCTTGTTCATTAGCCCGGTCCACAGGCGACCCTGGCGGTCATACTTCCCGTCGTTGAACCGAAATGCCTGATCGGCATGTGGAGAGCGTGCGAAGCGTTCGATGCGGCCATCCGCTCCAAGGCGTGCCAGCTCGCAGTCGAGGCCCAGAACGATCTGACCTGCCGGCCCCTCTGCCAGCAGGCCGGCAGCGGCGGGAACGTCGATGACGTCATCATGTCCGGTTGCCGGGTCGTAGCTATGGACCTGCCCGCCCATGATGTCGATCCACAGCAGCCGGTTGCGCCGCGCGCTCCAGATGGGACTTTCGCCAATGATCGCGTTAGCTCTGACTGCAATCTTGAAGTCGGGGACGGCGGTCATGACCGCGGCTCCTGCGCAAGGACCGCAATCTGGTCCCATGCCTTAGCCACGGCGGCTGGAGTGGCAGCGTGGACCGCGCGCAGGTCGCGCGGATAATCCACCCCCTCGGCCTCAACTGCGCGAGTCGCATGGAACTGCCCGTTCGCAGCCCGCAGTATCCAGCCCCCTTCTGTGCAGGCGTCGGAGGCAAGGAAAGCTACGCCCGGCGCGACAGTTTCGGGTTTCAGCTCGTCCGGTTCGCCCTCCACGCCCCACATCCGGGTCTTCGCAACCGGAGAAACCGCGTTGACGATGATGCCGTGCGCAGCCCCCTCTTCCGCAAGAACGTTCATGACGCCCACGGCGGCCATCTTGGCTGCGGCGTACGAGGCAAGACCCTTCTGGACATATTGCGGATAAAGAGCGCGGCAGGAGGTCGTCAGCACGATCCGGCCATAGCCAGCCTCACGCATGCGGGGCCATGCGGCTTGAGCGATCCAGAGCGGCGCCTTCGCCATGACCGTCATCATGTGGTCGAAGGAGGCATCTTGAAGGTCCTCGATCTGTTCGTAGCCCACCCAGCCGGCATTGTGGATCACCGCATCGAGGCGTCCGTTCACGGCCAGGCAATTGCGCACCAGTGTATGGCAGTCATCGCGCGTGTCTATCGGGGTGTGGAAGGGGTGCGCGGTGGTCCCTTCAAGGGAAAGGCTCGCGGCGACGTTTTCCGCAATCGCTGGCTCGGTGCCGGTTCCATCAGTATTCGCACCCACATCGTGCAGCAGGACAGTCGCGCCGAGCTGGCCGACCGCTCTCGCATAGGCGAGGCCTAAGCCTCGGCCCGCTCCGGTTATGAGGACAGTGCGTCCGCAAAAATCTAATTGGTTCATCATGGCTTCCTTCATTGCGCGGAAGATGGCCACAATGTTACGATACGTCCAATACCAAAGAAATGGCATCACGATATGAATCACGTATCAGACCAGCCGCTCTCATCGGGGCGCGGTATGATCGACCTGCGCAAAATGGAGCAGTTCATCGCCGTTGCGGAGGAGGGTCATTTCCACCGTGCGGCTCACCGCCTCGGAATGTCCCAGCCACCGTTGACGGTTGCGATTAGACGGCTGGAAGATGATCTGGGCGTCATCTTGATCGAACGGGGTGCCAACCGGATACTGGGCCTGACCTCTGCAGGTCATGCGTTTCTCCGTGAAGCGCGTGAGACGCTACGCCAGGCGCATTACTCGATCCGCATGGCGCGGGAGACAGCCGCCGGCCTCACCGGCCTTGTCCGGCTGGGATATGTCGGCAGCGCGCTCTATGGACGATTGCCCGATACGATAAGAGCGTTTCGACATGCGCGGCCTGATGTGCGCGTGGAACTGCGCGAGGCGACCACGGCAGCCCAGATCGTCGGTCTTCTGAACGGTACGCTAGATGCCGCGATCATCATTTCCCCACTGGCAGATGCGGAGGGGATCGAGCTGCACGGCTTCGATCACGACCGGCTTTGCATGGCCCTGCCGATTGATCATCCCTTGTTGCGCCAAGACAGGCTGACCCTTGCGGACCTTGCGGATGGAGCATTTGTTCTATGGCCGATGATCGAAGGGCGAGGCTTCCACCTTCAGGTGATCCGATTGTGTGCCGACGCCGGCTTCGTGCCTCAGATCACGCAGGAGGCGCATGGTATGCATGCCGTTCTGTCGCTCGTCGCGGTGGGCGCAGGCGTGTCCATCGTCCCGGAGAGCATGGCGAGCTTTCGGCCGGATCGCATTGCATATCGCGCAATAGCCGAGCCGGAAGCAGCTTTCGAGCTGTCYCTGSCGGTCCGCGAGCCAACCCCMGCGACCAAGGCATTTGTGAAAATAGSYRCGGAGSCGCCAGGTAGCTTGAACATTGAWGSTAYGTGACGTTCCTCGAACGGCGGCTTCGGGCTCGARGCTGACATYCTTACGATCTAGGGTAAACGWCSGAAACRGGGTCGGCTGCCGAATGGCGGGTTATTGCGAGATTTCGCCAAAACCGGACCGACCGCAAACGGCCCCGATTCTGACGGTCGGCAACGCGCCTGATGTCGGTTGTAGCGGTCAGTTTTGCCTGGTCCGCAAGTAGACGTAGCCAGCGTGCCGCGCGAAAGCCTTAGCCTGCTCGACTGTTCTGCAGCCATCGCAACTAGGCGTATTCCGTCGCTGCACGTATGGCAGGTTATGGACAGCGACAGTGAGAAGCACGATCAGGTCGTTTGCTGCCAAAAGGTCACCAGTCGCCACGCAGCGTCGGATTCGGGGTGGTTTGGGGACTGTCTCCTTTTATAAGATGCGAAAGCAAAGCAGACGTCTGGGGATATGCCATCATCTTGAGCATCGTCGGAAGTTTGCTAAGCCGCCACGGCCTGCCTCACCGGCTGATGCTTGACTTGGCCGTCGCTTCCTCTAAACCTTACTAGATGGTCGAAAAGGATATCCACATTGTCTCCCGCTTTGCCGGCATCTTGTTTGCGAGATGCCGGGGCATAGCGCGCGCGACCTAATCAAGCGACATGCCAAAACCGGCCTCGCCCTCCCGGACGAGGTTTTCGGCTTGGCTTGTGCCTCGTCCAATTTTTCAAAGGAATTGAACATGGCACAAAATATCTACGACAATCCCCAATTCTTTGCTGGTTACAGCCAACTTCCGAGACAGCTCCACGGGTTGGAGGGCGCTCCGGAATGGAACGCCATCAAGGCCMTGCTGCCGTCACTGCAAGAACGCCGCGTTGCCGATCTTGGCTGCGGCTTCGGCTGGGCATCCCGTTGGATGCGCCAGAATGGGGCCATCTCGGTAACGGGGTATGACCTATCAGAGAACATGATCCACCGCGCTCGAGCGGATAYAAATGACGATGCAATCAACTATCGAATTGCCGACCTCGATACGCTCGAACTTCCTGCCCAAAGCTTCGAGCTGGTCTACAGCGCCCTGACCTTTCACTACGTCAAGGATTTCGATCGCCTCGTCGCAATGATGCATCGGGCCCTGGTACCGGGCGGGGTATTGGTGTTTACAATTGAACACCCGATCTTCATGGCCACGTCACAGCCTCAATGGATCGACAACGGCTCAGACCGCAAGATATGGCCGGTCAGTGGGTATTCGATTGAAGGGGAACGTCGCACTAATTGGTTTGCCGATGGCGTCCTGAAATACCACAGGACTCTCGGAACCACGYTGAATGCCCTCATTGGGAAGGGGTTCCAGCTCGACCGAGTCGAGGAATTTGTGCCCACGCCAACCCAGATATGGGACAACCCAGGGCTGGCCGAAGAACTTGAACGTCCAATGATGCTTCTGATAGCGGCTCACGCGAACTAGTCGACTAGTGGGCTGTCGCGTGCCGACCGACACCCCAC
>NZ_JBFUKO010000408.1:0-4882 GCF_056400805.1 Aminobacter sp. P4_H6_2 | reverse complement strand
CGGTCGAAGAGGTTGCAGGCCTTGCCAAGGCATCGCCGGCCACCGACGAAACAACCGAAACCGTGATCGCACGTAGGGTCGCTGACCTGATCGCATATCAGGACAGCCGATATGCCGACCTCTATGCGCAGCTCGTTGGCGAGGTTGGCGATGCAGCCGCCGAGATGGGCGCTGAGGGTGAAGAGTTTCTGCGGGCAGTGGCCGAAAACGCGTATCGCCTGATGGCCTACAAAGACGAATATGAGGTTGCACGCCTGTACGCGGACCCCGCCTTCAAAAAATCTTTCGCGGCACAGTTTTCAGGCGCCAAGAGGGTTTCGGTATGGCTTGCGCCACCCTTGTTATCCCGGCTGGACCCCACTACTGGACGCCCCGCCAAGCGGAAGTTCGGCCCATGGGTCTTCGTCGCTTTCAAGCTGCTTGCGAAGTTCAAGCGCATTCGCGGCACCTGGGCCGATCCATTTGGCAGGACGGCTGAAAGGCGCGCGGAACGAGCGCTCGCGAAAGAGTATTTCGAGACGATCGGCAAATTGTGTCGGTCGTTGGATCCAGCGACCCTCAAACAGGCGACGGCAATTGCAACGTTGCCAGAGATGGTGCGAGGCTATGGGCCGGTCAAGGAGGCCGCAATAGCCGAGTATTCTGGAAGGCGCGTGTCGCTGCTCGCAGCGACACCCAAGTCTATAGCCAGCAAGGCGACCTAACGAAAATGACACTCAACGATACGCAGGTCGCGATCCGCGACATGGTCCGCAATTTCGCTCAAGCCGAAATACGCCCGCACAGCGTAAGCTTTGAAAAGAACGGCGGTTATCCTCAAGCACTGTTCGAACGCATGGCAGAGCTTGGTCTAATGGGCATGACCGCGCCGGTCGAATTTGGCGGGGCTGGTGCGGACTATACGAGCTATGCTTTGGCGCTGATGGAGATCGCTGCGGCCGACGGCGCACTGTCGACAATAACGTCCATCCAAAACAGCCTTGTCGTTTCAAGCCTGATCAAGGACGGCACGCCGGCCCAACAAGAACGGTTCTTGCCGGATCTGATAGCGGGGCGAATGATAGGAGCCTTTGCCTTGACTGAGGCAGATGCCGGATCGGACGCGGCGGCGTTGCGCACACGCGCCGAAAAGGTCGATGGCGGCTATCGCCTGAACGGCGCAAAACAGTTCATTACGTCCGGACGGATCGCGGGATTGGCAATTGTCTATGCGGCTACGGAACCGGCCGCGGGAAAACGGGGCATCTCGGCCTTCCTGGTTCCTACCGACCGCCCAGGCTACGGGATCGACAAGCTCGAACACAAGCTAGGGCAAGGCGCGTCAGACACCTGCGCGATAAGGTTCGAAGACCTGTTCATCGAAAATGAGCTGAGACTGGGCGCTGAAGGTGCCGGATATGGCATCGCCCTTGCAAACCTTGAGGCAGGTCGCATCGGCATTGCCGCGCAGAGTGTCGGCATGGCGCGGGCCGCCCTGGAGGTTGCGGTGAGCTACGCCAAGGATCGCAAGAGCTTCGGAAAACCCATCATTCAGCATCAGGCTGTAGGTTTCCGCTTGGCCGATCTGGCCACCCGCCTAGAAGCTGCGCTGCAATTGGTTCTCTCGGCTGCGTCACTCAAGGACACCGGCGCTTCTTGCCTGACACAGGCCTCGATGGCCAAACTCTTTGCATCGGAGACCGCTGAGGCCGTTGTTTCAGGCGCGATGCAGACATTGGGAGGCTATGGCTATCTCGAAGAGTTCGGACTCGCCAAGATCTATCGTGATGTCCGCGTGTGCCAGATATATGAAGGCACATCGGATATTCAGCGTCTCGTCATCGCGCGCAGCCTGTAGGAATTATGCAAATGACCGACCCAATCATCATCTCCTCATATGCCCGCACGCCAATGGGTGCTTTTCAGGGTGCCTTTTCCAGCACCTCGGCAACGCAACTTGGAGCCGCAGCCGTTAAGGCGGCGGTCGATCGAAGTGGCGTCGACCCACAATCCATCGATCGAATCTACATGGGCTGCGTTTTGCCCGCGGCTCTCGGACAGGCCCCTGCACGCCAGGCGGCTCTTGGTGCTGGGCTGCCGCAGTCAGTCGAGGCGACCACTGTCAACAAAATGTGCGGCAGCGGCATGCAAACGGCGATCATGGCGGCCGAAGCGCTTGCATCTGGTAACGCTGACATTGTTGTTGCGGGCGGGATGGAGAGCATGTCCAACRCGCCTTACGCCCTTCCCAAGCACCGCAGCGGCGCACGTATCGGCCATGACCAGATCATCGACACGATGACGATGGACGGGCTGGAAGATGCCTATGATAAGGGCAAGCCGATGGGTGCCTTTGCCGAGGATACGGCGCGCGACTACCAGTTCTCCCGCGTCGACCAGGACGCCTTTGCGCTGGCAAGCCTGTCCCGCGCGAGAGCGGCGATAACCAGCGGAGCCTTCGCAGACGAAATCGTGCCCGTGACGGTAAGGGGTCGGGGCAGCGATGTCGTGGTCTCGGAAGATGAGCAGCCAGRCAAGGCGAAACCGGAAAAAGTCCCGTCGCTGAAGCCCGCCTTCGCAAAGGACGGTACCATCACTGCCGCGACATCCGCCTCCATCTCCGATGGAGCTGCAGCATTGGTGATGACCCGCGCGAGCGTCGCGGCACGGCTGGGTCTCGCACAGGAGGCGCGGGTCGTTGCCACCGCCGCCCATGCCCACGCGCCTGCCTTGTTCACTACCGCGCCCGTCTATGCCATCCGGAAGGTATTGGAAAAGGCCGGCTGGTCAGTTGCGGATGTTGACCTTTTCGAGGTCAACGAGGCCTTCGCGGCGGTGGCGATGATTGCGATGCGCGATCTCGACATCCCGCACAACAAGATCAACGTGAACGGTGGAGCCACCGCGCTTGGTCACCCTATCGGCGCAAGTGGCGCGCGCATCGTCGCGACGCTGATCGCCGCCCTGAAGGCACGTGGCGCAAAGCGCGGCGTTGCAGCACTTTGTATCGGCGGGGGTGAAGCAACTGCCATGGCGCTTGAAATCATCTAGGAGGCATGGCCGCAGATAAMGGGATTGCCGTCCTTATCACAGGTGGCGCATCGGATTTGGGTACACTGACCGCTCGGCGCGCCCTACGGTCGGGATAGAGCGAGGGTTGGCGATAGACGAACGAAACTGGGTTTACGCAGTTCGCTGATGCGCTTCAGCGAAGCTTGATACCGAACGCCACTTTCAAAACCGAGTTACCGAATATGGCGCAGCCTCAATCTGAGGTGGACGCTTCAGAATCAGGTCGGCAACCAGACCGCTCGGGGGAGCGCCGTCATGCCGTAGGCGCCATGTCCGAAGCACCGCCAAAGGCCTGGATGCTCTGGCACCGCCCCTAATGCAGGTAGCGAGTCCGGAGTGGCGGGACGCTGACCCGTCCAGATTTGCTGCGGCGTGCCCTTCAACGCAGGGAAAATATCCCTGGCATGTACAGAGCCTGATCGGCCCGCTTCTCGTTGGGAACGCCGTCGACACCTGAGAATCCCACCGTTCCTCCCACGCGCGCACACCCTCCAACATCGGCGTCATGCCGATGCCTCATCCGCGGTGAATGAATGGCATGGCAAGGTCAATTGCGTCCGCGGGCAACATCACATGATACCCGCGCTGGCTCTCAAGCGGCACCTTTACCCCTAATGGCGCGATCAACTCGGTAGACCAGACGCCACATGCCACCACGACTTCGCTGGCGCGATGATTTCCCGTGGAGGTCAATACAAGCCAACCGTCGCCTTCACGAATGAGTTTCAGCACCCGTTCGCGAATGAAACGGGCGCCCTCACGCTCCATAAGGGCGGCCAGTGCAGCGTTCAGCTGGGCAGGCTCACGGTGTGCGCGTTACCCCTTTTCACCATTCCGCGTGTGACTTTCGAAGAGAATGCCGGGATACAGTTTTTACAGCTCGGAGGGACCGAGCATCTCGACCTCGATACCAACTCCACCTTTAGCTTTGCCTCGATCTCATCGGCGGGACCCACGCTAGGATGATCCCAAAGAACGGCCTCGCCTTCCTGGCGGATGAACCGTGCGTAAAGCTCTGGTCCAACGAGCCTATGCCATTCAGCCAAGGCGGGGCTGTGCAGCGCGTGCATGTGCCGCGCCAGGATGGTCATGCGTCGCAACTGCCCTGCTTTCAGCCACAGTATGAACCATGGCAGGGCGCGAGGCAGATAGGACGGCTTGATCGCAAGCGGCCCCAGAGGAGCCGAAGTTGACACCGCCACAGACCGGCGGCTGCCGAGACATCGGACTCAAGAACGCTATGCGGCCGGCGGTGTCGGCTCACCGAGCGACAGCATCAGGCGGTTGGCCCAGTTGAAGAATGCGGCACCGTTGATCACGTCGACGATCGCCACGTCGTCCAGGCCGGCCCGGCGCAACTCGTCAATGTGGCTTTCCGTGAAGCCCTGGGGCGTCTTTGTCAGAGCAGCAGAAGCGTCAATGACGGCATTCCAGCTCGGATCGATATCCGTATAAATACCCTCGTCGAGGAGCTTCTGGACATCTTCGCCGCGCTTGGAATGCTGGTAGGCGAAGCGCGAGTGGACGGAGGCGCAGAAGATGCACCCATTAGTGCGCGACGCGGCTGTTGCTGCGATCTCACGTTCGGCCCGCGGCAGGCCGGTCTTGGTGTTGTAAAAGATGTCCTTATCGGTTTTGGTGYGTGCGCCGAGAATATCGGGATCGCGCGCGAGCAGCATAAAATAGGGTGATTTGGCGCGGGAGGGATCGACCAGGCCTGCATGGTGGCGGTCGGTCAGCTCGTCCTCGGCCAGCGGCTGCAGCCATGGCACCCAGCCAAGCTCATCACGAGTGAAAACGTTGGGTTCAACGTTGTCAGGATAGGTGATCG
>NZ_JBFUKO010000407.1:0-4888 GCF_056400805.1 Aminobacter sp. P4_H6_2 | reverse complement strand
GAGCTCTTGATTGCCAGGATTGTCGAGCACGCCAACGAGCGCCTTGCTGGCCCGCGAATAGCCGGCCGCGGCAAGAAAAAGGCCGACGACTGCTATCACCAGGCCAATTGCTGATGTCGTGTCGGACAGCCAGTATGTCAGATAGGTGTTGTTCATCGCGCCCTCCTGGGCAGACCAAGGCGCTGATTGGCGACGTCAGGCCAAGTGCGCAAGTTGACGCACGTGGACCGGGAGCGCTTGGCCCAACCAGCCCTTCTCAGTCTTCCTCGTCATATCCGAGCAGGGTCAGGAGCTGGTCGACAAGCAGTTCGGCCACAGTCCGATTGAGGGCAAGCTCGATCGCCCCGTCGTCGGTCTCGAGATTCAGCAGCGCCAGAAGCGGCTCTTCGTTCACCACCGTCGCATCGACGGCCAACACCCGGTTCGGCGCCGTGTTCGTCAATCTTGCCATGGACCAGCCCCCTGTTAAGACGCCAGCAAACCACCACACGCGGCGTCTGTCGAGCAGACGGCGCACATTGCTTGTCGCCACGTGCCGACCCTGTCCCGTTTCGAGACAAAAATCATGGCACGCTCCATGCATCGAAGTGCTTGCCGGCGGTTGCCGGAACCTGGTTTGTCTCAAATCAGGGACAGGCTCGCCGGGGGTGGGGATGGGGTTTTCCCCCGGCGGGCTCCTGCTCTTTCGAGCAGGTAGCGATCAACGCACGCTCCGCCTATCAATGCCCCAGCAGCGCCGTCACCGAAATCGCCGCCAGCGCCAGAACCGCCAGCTTCCAGAAATCGCGCCGTTGCCTGAGGCCCGGCAAGCCAAGCGGCTTGATCAGTTGGATCGCCATGATGGCCAGGATAACGAGCGAAAGCGCTTTCGACATGCCGTCTTTGATCAACTTAGCGCGCGCCTGTCAAAGTGCGAGCGCCAATCTGCTATCGTTGCAACCGGCCCTTGGCATTCCCGCCGAAGGTCGCGCGTGATCTGGTGAACAGCGGAAGTGCGCAAAACCGCGTCGGAATATCAGGCAAATCGGGGCTCATGCGCTGCCCCTTAAACCAAGGTCAAATGGACGCCCCGTCTGCCGGGCGGGTACAGATATGGCAACAAAGACGCCCTGAAGGGCCAAATCCTGGGAAGGAAACGCCATGCCATCTCGCTATCACGAGGTCTATGACGGTTGGGTTCGCGATCCCGAGGGCTTCTGGGCCGAGGCGGCAAGGGCGATCGACTGGTTCAAGCCCTGGGACAAGGTTTTCGATGCCGAAGGCGGCGTCTATGGCCGGTGGTTCACCGGGGCCGAGTGCAACACCTGCTACAACGCGCTCGACCGCCATGTCGCTTCCGGCCGCGCCGAGCAGGTAGCGCTGATCCACGACARCCCGATCACCGGCACCCAGAAGAAATTCACCTATGCCGGACTGCTCGCCGAGGTGAATGCGCTGGCCGCCGTGCTCCAGGACCAGGGCGTGCAAAAAGGCGACCGCGTCATCATCTACATGCCGATGGTGCCGGAAGCAGCCTTTGCCATGCTGGCCTGCGCCCGCCTGGGGGCCATCCATTCGGTGGTGTTCGGCGGCTTTGCCGCCAAGGAACTCGCCACCCGCATCGACGATGCCACGCCCAAGCTGATCATCTCGGCTTCCTGCGGCATCGAGCCCGGCCGCGTCATCGCCTACAAGCCGCTGCTCGACGGCGCCATCGAGTTCTCCGCCCACAAGCCCGAAGCTTGCGTGATCCTGCAGCGGCCGCAACTCACCTGCGACCTCGTTGCCGGTCGCGACATCGACTATGCCGAGGCGGTAGGCAGCGCCAAGGCCGCCGGGCGCACGGTCGATTGCGTCTCCGTTGCCGCCACCGATCCGCTCTACGTGCTCTACACCTCAGGCACCACCGGCCAGCCCAAGGGCGTGGTCCGTGACAATGGCGGCCACATGGTCGCGCTCAAATGGTCGATGGAAAACGAATTCGGCGTCAAGCCGGGCGAGGTCTTTTGGGCGGCGTCCGATGTCGGTTGGGTCGTCGGCCATTCCTACATCGTTTATGGCCCGCTGCTGCATGGCGCCACCACCATCCTGTTCGAGGGCAAGCCGGTCGGCACGCCCGATGCTGGCACATTCTGGCGTGTCATTTCGGAACACGAGGTCGTGGCACTCTTCACCGCGCCCACCGCTTTCCGCGCCATCAAGAAGGAAGACCCGCAAGGCACCTTCGTTCCACAATATGATTTGTCGAAATTCCGCACGCTGTTCCTCGCCGGCGAGCGCGCCGATCCCGAAACCATCAAATGGGCCGAGCACAAGCTCAATGTGCCGGTCATCGATCATTGGTGRCAGACTGAAACAGGCTATCCGATCAGCCAGAACCCGGTCGGGCTTGGGCTGTTGCCGGTCAAATACGGCTCGCCCTGCGTGCCGATGCCCGGCTACGACGTGCGTGTGCTCGACGACGCAGGCCATGAAGTGCCACGCGGCACGCTCGGCAATGTCGTGATCAAACTGCCCTTGCCGCCCGGCTGCCTGCCGACGCTGTGGCACGCCGACGAACGCTTCTTCAATGCATACCTCGCCGAGTTCCCCGGCTACTACAAGACGGCTGATGCCGGTTACATCGACGATGAGGGCTACCTCTTCATCATGGCCCGCACCGACGACATCATCAACGTCGCCGGCCACCGCCTGTCGACGGGTGGCATGGAAGAGGTCGTTGCCGAACATCCAGATGTCGCCGAATGCGCCGTGATCGGCATTGCCGACGCGATGAAGGGTCRGATCCCTTGCGGCTTCATCGTGCTCAACTCCGGCGTCAACCGCGACACCGGCACGATCGAAAAGGAGGTCGTGGGCCTCGTCCGCGACCGCATCGGCCCGGTCGCCGCCTTCAAGATGGTGGTCACCATCAAGCGCCTGCCCAAGACGCGCTCGGGCAAGATCCTGCGCGGCACCATGCAGAAGATCGCTGATCGCGAGGACTGGAAAATGCCGGCCACCATCGACGATCCAGCCATCCTCGACGAAATCACCGAAGCGCTGAAGGCAAGAGGCATCGGGGTCTGAACTCGGGCCCCACCCATCCTGCCACCCCTGGCGCCACTATCCGGGCGGCATTTTCTCGAATGTCTGCAACGCGGGATCCATCCTATCCCAGGCATGGCCGCGGACGGCGTATGTCACCACCTGCGGGTTGAACTGGCCAGGTTCGTCAAGACTGGTCGCGTGGACCGCAATCACGTCCGGCATGGCCACGAATGTCAGGTAAACAGGCGTTCCACAGGTCGGGCAGAAGGCGTGGATCTTTTCGTTGCCGCTGTCGCCCGCGACCCGCCAGCTGTTTGCTTCACCGGTAATTGTCACATCGGCGCGCTGAGCGAAGGTCAGATAGGATCCATGCCCCGTGCCGCTGCGTTTCTGGCAATCGCGGCATTGGCAGTGGTTCTCGAAGATGGGTTCGCTGCCCGTTTCATAGCGGATCGCCCCACAGGCACATCCGCCGCTATAACGTTTGGTCATAGTCATTCTCCCGCAAGTCCTGATCGGCCCAGAAACGGATCAGGCCGATTTCGGCTTGGCGAAAAGGTCGATGGGGCGGCCGGTTTCCAGGAAGGATTTCAGGCTGGACAGTACGATCGGCCAGCCCTTGCTGATGCCCTTCGCCATGCCGCTGCCGGCTTCGAGTTCGTCATGCGTGACGGTCAGCCGGACCATGGTGTCGTCGTATTCCTCGATGTCGAACGTCACCCKGCTGTAGCTGGCCGGATCGGCGGCCTCAGACGGGTCTGCCCAGGTGATGACGAGGCTGCGGGGTGGCGCGATCTCGACGACCTTGCCGACAATTTTGACAGCCCGCTCATCATTGGCTTCGACATGTTCCCAACTCGAGCCAGCACGCCAGTCGGAGACGTTCTCGTGCCCCCAGTAACGCCTTGCGACGTCAGGTTTCGTGATGGCCTCAAACACCTTCGCGGGCGTCGAGAAAATATAGGTCACGTAAACAAAGCTGGTCTTGCCCTGGGTCATCGCTATTCTCCTTCGAGTTCCTTTTTCAGATCGTGCAGCAGGCTGAGCCGCTGACGTTCGAATTTCCGCACCCACCGCTCGTAGACCTCGTGCAGCGGCACGGGATTGATGAAGTGCAGCTTTTCGCGGCCACGCCTGACCGTGCTGACCAGGTTGGCCGCCTCGAGGATTTCGAGGTGCTGCGTGGCGGATTGCCGGGCCATATCAAGGTTTTCGCAAAGCTGACCGAGCGTCTGCCCGTTCTTTTCGCAAAGAAGATCAAGCAGCCTTCTGCGTGTCGCGTCRCCCAGCGCTTTGAAAACCTTGTCATCGTCCATCAGTCTCACTCTGTGTGAAAGTACAATATGCAGGTAAATGCCTGCATGTCAAATGGCAACTAACCCCGCCCCCCATGGCGCGACCGCGCATCTGACAGGGCGCACGGCGCTATTACAGCCGGCATCGTCCGCTTCGGTATTGCGCCGCAGCGACGCGCAGGGCACTTTGCCCGCGAACGGGCATATCGGGAGTTGTTGCATGCTGCGAAACTGGGTCATCAGGTACTGGTATTCATTCTCGATGACCGGCTTGCTGTTGGGTACGCTGTTTTTTGCCGCGTCGCTGACACCAACCTTGATCCCGCGCAACTACGTCACCCAGGGCGCGCTGTCGGGTTTTTCGGCGGCCGCAGGCTACGGCGTCGGTTTCTTCCTGCGCTGGCTTTGGCACTATCTCGAACTACCCGAACTCAGGTCCCGCGTGCTCAGGGTGTCCAAGCTCGTCGGAGCGGTAGCCTGCGGCATCATCGGCCTGCTCTTTCTCTGGCGCGCGGCCGAGTGGCAGAACTCCATCCGCAGCCTGATGAAGCTCCCTCCCGTCGACACCGGCCACCCGCTTGAGG
>NZ_JBFUKO010000406.1:0-4894 GCF_056400805.1 Aminobacter sp. P4_H6_2 | reverse complement strand
CTCGGTGCCTGAAAGGGCCGGCGCCATTTCTCCGATGCCGAACGAGACACCTGCCGTTCGGCTCTGCAACGTCAGCGTGGATTTCGGTCCGGTCCGAGCCCTGGAGAACGTCAGCTTCGACGTCGCACAGGGCGATTTCCTGACGCTCCTTGGTCCCTCTGGCTGTGGCAAGTCCACCTTGCTGCGGGTGGTTTCCGATCTCATCAGCCCGTCTCACGGCTCGGTGGATGTTCTCGGCGGAACCGCCGAGGCAGCGCGCAAACGGCGCGACATCGGCTTCGTCTTTCAGGATGCGGCGCTGCTGCCTTGGCGCACGGCGCTCGAAAATGTGCGGCTGCCGCTGGAAATCGGTAATGCGGGCGAGCAATCGAACCGGCGTGAACCGGCCGAACTRCTCGACCTCGTCGGGCTCGGCGACCGGCGGGACGCGCTCCCGGGCCAACTTTCCGGCGGCATGCGGCAGCGGGTCTCCATCGCCCGCGCGCTCGTCAATCAGCCGAAGCTGCTGCTGATGGACGAACCCTTCGGTGCGCTCGACGAGATTACCCGCGATCACCTGAACGAAGCGCTGTTGCGTGTCTGGGAAACGACAGGGGTGACGATCATGTTCGTGACCCACTCCATCTATGAGGCGGCTTTTCTCAGCCAGAGGGTACTTCTGCTGCAGGCTCGTCCGGGGCGAACGAAGGAGATGATCGACATTCCCCTTCCGCGGCCGCGTATCTCGGCAACCAAAGACCTGCCGGAGTTCGTGGAAACATCGATACGCCTGCGTAAAGTTCTGGAGACCTGCTGATGCACTCTTCCTCTGTCGATGCCGTGGCAGCAGCCAACATGGCACAGGCCGGCAACGCGGCGCAAAAAACGGGTTTCCTGGAGCGTAACAAGGGCATCGTCCTGCCTCTGGCAGTCTTTGTCGCCACGCTCCTCCTGTGGGAATGGACGGTACGCTTCTTCGACGTCAAGGCCTTCATCGCGCCCGCGCCGTCAACGGTGATGAGCACGCTCGTTTCCGAATTCCCGATGCTTATGCACAATCTCGGCGTGACGGCGTTCGAGTCGATCGTAGGCTTCATCATCGGCAATGTGCTTGCCTGCCTGGTGGCTGTCGCCTTCGTCTACCGGCGCTGGATCGACCAGGCGTTCTTTCCGTTGATCGTCGTCATCAACACCATTCCGCTGGTCGCAAAGGCGCCCATCTTGGTGCTTTTGCTCGGCAACGGTTTCGTGCCGAAGATCATCATCGTGGCCACGATCTGTTTCTTCCCGACGCTGGTGAACATGACGCGCGGCCTGCGCGACGTTTCCGAGCAACATCTGGAGCTGATGAAGATCCTGTCGGCCTCCGAGCGCGAGGTCTTTATCAAGCTGCGGTTCTATGGTGCGCTGCCTTATCTGTTTTCCGCGCTGAAGATCACCGCCTCGAGTGCGGTGGTGGGAGCGATAATCGGCGAATGGATCGGTGCGACCGTTGGTATCGGCGCCCTGATCATCCAGGCCACCTATCAGTACGACTCCGGGATCCTCTATGCGACGATCATCGTGGCGTCAGCCTTCTCCGCGATCTTCTTCGGACTGGTCGCCTGGCTCGAAAAACACATGCTGAAGTGGCGCTTCGACGGCACCAAGTAGCTGAATCTTCAAAACAAATCTTAAATACTGGAGGAAACTGCAATGTCGATTGCACGGGATCATATTGTCGAAAATCAGGGTCGGGTCCCTGTTGTCGCACACGCCGACGTGGTCGTGGTGGGCGGAGGGCCCGCCGGCATCAGCGCCGCGGTGGCCGCATCACGGAACGGTGCCAAGGTCATCCTGCTCGAGCGTTACCCCTATCTCGGCGGCCTTGCCTCGGGCGGCATGGTGCTGGTGCTGGATGACATGTCGGACGGCAAGAACCAGACGGTTCGCGGCATCTGCTCCGAAGTCATCGAGCGCATGGAGAAAATGGGTCTCTGCGTGGTGCCGCCGGAAGCCGAACATGGCTCGAGCCCCGAACTCTACCGCAAGTGGGGTCGCTGGGGCGTCTACCACTTGCACTCCAAGAAGAAGCCGCCGGAAATCTGCCCGGCTGCTGCCTTCGACCCAGATGCCTTCAAACGCGCCTCCAACGATATCGTCATGGAGTCTGGCGTGCATCTGCGCACTCACTCCTGGTTCTCCAAGACGATCGTGGAAGATGGCCGGGCCGTGGGCGTGATATGCGAGACCAAGGAGGGCCGCCAGGCCATTATGGGGTCCATCATCGTAGATGCGTCGGGTGATCTCGACGTCGCAGCCTCGGCAGGCAGTGCATTCACCGCCGGCGCGTTCATCCTCACGACCGTCTTCCGCCTCGGCGGGATCGATACCGACGAGGCCGAACGCTTCGAATATGAAGCGCCGGAAGAATTCCAGAGGATCGACCGCGAGGTGAAGCGCATCCTCGGCGGCAGCTGGGAGAAGTGGTGGCTGAAGACGCCGCTTCCGGGCGTCATCTGGTGCAATTGTCCGCACATGGCCGGGTTCGACGGTTTGAAGGTCGACGATCTTACCAGGGCCGATATCGAGGGCCGCCGCCGGATGCATGACGCAATGGACTATGCGAAAGCGCATCTGCTCGGTTTCGCCAATGCCTATTTCATAGACGTGGCCCCGCAGCTTGGCGTGCGCCAGACCCGTCTCCTGCAAGGCGAGTATGTCGTCACCAAACAGGACGTTCTGGAGCGCAGGTATTTCCACGATACGGTCGCTCGTGGGCGTGACTACTATTATCCCTACCGCTCGTTCCTGCCGAAGGGCATCGACAACCTGCTGGTAGCCGGCCGGCACTATTCGTCCTCGTCCGATGCGCAGAAGATTTCCCGCGAGATTCCGCCATGCATGGCCATGGGCGAGGCGGTCGGCGTGGCAGCGGCAGTTGCCCTGAATGCCGGTGTTAACGTGGCCGATGTCGACATAGCCAAGGTTCGCGCACTGCTACGAAGCCAGGGCGCCGATCCCGGCGATGCACCGGTCGACGCACCGGTCGCCGAGATGGCCCTGTGACGGCAGCTGGAGAAAAGCACATGGACAAGCGAGAAATGCCCCAGCCGCTGGAAGGCGTGCGCGTCATCGACTTCACGCAAGTGATGTTCGGCCCCTGCGGCACGCTGGTGCTGGCCGACTACGGCGCCGACGTCATCAAGATCGAGAAACCCGGTTTCGGCGATCTGATCCGCCATTCCTTCAAGGAAGACCCAGAAGGCATCGAGAATGCCGTCTACCGTTCGGTCAACCGCAACAAGCGCTCGATGGAGGTCGACGTCCGCAGCGCAGAGGGCCGCCAAGTCATCTACGATCTGGTGAAGACCGCAGACGTCGTCGTCGACAATTTCCGGGCAGGCGTGATTGACCGCCTCGGCTTTAGTTACGACGTTCTGTCGGAGATCAACCCGCGCATCGTCTGCGCCTCGGGCACCGGTTTTGGCGGCACCGGCCCGCTCGCCTATAAGGGCGGGCAGGACATCCTGCTTCAGGCGCTGTCGGGCGTCATGGCGCGCAAGCCCAACGCGGACGCCGCGCCAGCGGTCTTCGCCACGGCGCTGTGCGACTATACGGCCGGCATGCATCTTGCCCAGGCGATCATGCTGGCGCTTCTTCAGCGCGAAAAGACCGGCCGCGGCCAGAAGGTGTCGGTTGCGATGTTCGACTCCATGCTGGCAATGCAGATGCAGGAGGTGGCTGTCTGGTTCAAGGACGGCCGCGAACTCAACTGGGGAGACCGTCCGCTGAGCGGCGTTTTCCCCACGACCGATAGTGCGATCGTCATCGTCGGCGCCTTCAAGGAAAACCCCTTGCAGCTCATCTGCCGGGCGTTGGGTCTGCCCGATCTGTCGCAAGAGGTGAAGTACGCAGACATTACCGGCCAGATCGCCCATAAGCCGGAGCTACAACGCCTGTTCCGCACGACGATTGCCACCAACACGACCGCGCACTGGCTCGAGCGCTTCGACGAGCAGGATATTCTCTGCGCGCCGGTGCTAGATCTCGGCGAGGCCCTGGATCACCCCCAGACCGCTGAAAACGGCAAGCTCGTCACCACCGAGAATGGCGAACGGTACTTCGGTTCGCCGCTCGGTTTGCAGAAGGGGGCTTTCCGCTTGCGGCACGACCCGCCGCGCCTTGGCCAGCACACCACGGAGATCCTGGCAGAGCTGGAAATCCGTTCAACACCGGCGATCGACACGGCCGGGCCGGTTCGAACGGCAAAGCGCGCGTAAGTCAGGCTGCTACCGCCCCGCAACGCAATGACGCCCGCCGTCCGGAATGGCGCCGGGCCCAGAGGTGAAATGACAAAATGACAGTCGTCTGCGAAGTGAAAGACCATCTGGCGCGCGTGACCATCGACCGGCCGCAGGTGATGAATGCGGTCGATGCGGAAACGCAAGCCGCGCTGGTCGATGTCTGGAACAAGATCGAGGCAGATCCGGATGTGCGTTGCGTGGTGCTGACAGGCAGTGGCGAGCGCGCCTTCAGCGCTGGCGCCGACATGAAGAGCGGGTCGGAAAAGCGAGGGCTCGAATATTGGGCCTCGATGCTCGGTGGAGGTTTCGGCGGCATTTCCACCCGCACCACGCTCAATGTTCCCATTATTGCTCGGGTGAACGGGCTGGCGCTCGGCGGTGGCTTCGAGATGGTGCTTGGCTGCGACATCGTGATTGCATCCAGCGCAGCCTCCTTCGGCTTGCCGGAACCGCGCTTCGGCAGGCTGGC
The DNA here is from genome assembly GCF_056400805.1 of Aminobacter sp. P4_H6_2. Lineage (NCBI taxonomy): Bacteria > Pseudomonadati > Pseudomonadota > Alphaproteobacteria > Hyphomicrobiales > Phyllobacteriaceae > Aminobacter > Aminobacter sp. P4_H6_2. The sequence goes on along the minus strand of NZ_JBFUKO010000406.1, from coordinate 160 downwards.
GCTCGCCGGCGGCATCACCCAGTTGTCCCAGCGCATACCGCGCGCGATCGCTATGGGCATGTTGCTGACCGGTGCACGCATCGACGCTGCGGAAGCCTATCGCGTTGGGCTCGTCAACGAGGTCGTGGAGCCGGACCAACTGGATGCAGCGGTGGACCGG
>NZ_JBFUKO010000405.1:0-4897 GCF_056400805.1 Aminobacter sp. P4_H6_2 | reverse complement strand
GCGAAGAACCCCTGCCCCCTTATGTGATGATGGAGATCGAGGAACTCCTCGGCAGCCTGCCCGAAAAACTCGCCACGCTGTTTTGGCCAAGACCCTGGCCCAAAGACGAGATGATGGTGATGACCCGCCTCATCGCCACGGAAACGGGCGTTGCCGGCACCTGCAACGATCCTGTTTGCCGCCGTTCTGCGCTGTGCCGGGCGCAGGCGATCGGCAAGGACGGTCCGCCATGCGGCGCATCCTGGGTCCGATGAAGCGTTGACCCGGCTCCAAGGCGGCTTTGAAGGGCTCGCGCTCGCATGGATGCTAGCCGAGCGTACAGACGCGGTAGTCCGCGACAGCCTAGCCGCCAAAGTACCGCAGCACGGCAATCGAAAGAAAGGCAAGCCGTCCCGACCCGCAAGAAAGCGGTAACCTTGCTACGGGGAAATATCCTCGATTGCTGCAACGAGAACCTCCCGGCATCTTGTGCCAGGAGGGTTGTCAGATGGTTTTAGCACGGCCCTTGGTCGGCGACGCGAAAGCCGGCAGATTCCGCCTCGCAGGCATTGGGGAACGTGCGCAACGAGCCGCCGCGCTGGCCGCAGACCGGCCGGTATTCCCTGGTGCAGAATTGCTGGTTGCCACCGCCGCCACCATTCCAGCCACCACCGCTACCGCCACCGCCATTCCAGCCACCGCCGCCACCGCTACCGCCGCCATTCCAGCCGCCGCCACCGCCGTTCCAGYCACCGCCACTGCCACCGCTGCTGCCACGGCACTCGCCGCCACGGACGATGCGGAAGCCGGCAGCTTCGGCCGTGCAGGAGTTGGCAAAGGTCTGGCGCTCATTGCCGCGCTGCGCGCAGACCGGGTCATATTCGCGCGTGCAGAATTGCGGGCCAGGGCCAGGACGTGGCGGGAGTGGCCTTGGTCCGGGGCCCTCATCCACCACCACGCAGGATGCGAGCATCAGCGACAGCAACGAGGCGACAGTTGCTTTTCGTGCAAAGGTCTTTGCCGAAAACGTCATGGAAATATTCCCTCTTGTTCCCGCCCCTCGCGGGAATTGTTTCAGCCCCTGCCCCGATCCTGGCGATTCTGTCAACGATATCAACCCGCGCTCGACCTGCCCCTGGGGACGCGGCAATCTGGCCAATGGCGGTGTTTAGGAATGCCGTATATGAGTGCGACGCTGCGAAGTGTCGCCGCGATCATCTTGCAACCTTCACGTTTCCGTGTCATATAAGTCTCAGTTCGGGCGTTTGCTGACCCGGAGACTGGAACGTTTTGCACGACCCTTTCCCCGATACTGTGAATCTCTGACGACCCCGTGACTCGGCGGGGGGTTTAATCGTGCGCAAATGCATGACCGCCAAGCAAAACCACCGACTTGCCGCCGACGCCAGGCGGATGGCRGGTCCAGACCACTGAACGGGTGAAGGAGTTCTCCCAATGACCCAGACCGGTACCGTAAAGTTCTTCAACGCAACCAAAGGCTTCGGCTTCATCACGCCGGATGGTGGCGCCAAGGACGTTTTCGTCCACATCTCCGCTATCGAGGCTTCGGGCCTGCGCACGCTCGTCGACGGCCAGAAGGTCAGCTTCGACGTCGAGCCCGACCGTATGGGTAAAGGCCCCAAGGCGGTCAACCTCCGCGCGGGCTAAGTCTCGCCTGTTTGAATTGATTGACTGAGGGCGCGATGGGCAACCGTCGCGCCCTTTGTTTTTGAGGCCACGTTCGGCGCTATCGCCCCGGCTTGATCGGCGACAAGTCCCGCGGGCCGTTCGGTTCGATCCGCATGCCAGGACATTGAACCCCGAAACGTTCCCACAGGCCAAGAAAACCCGGCATTTCCGGGGCAAACGATACTGCTTTTGGACGGTAGCGGGCGCGAAACTTTTGCTTGCCGATCACCCAAAAATGAACGACAAATTTCTACTTCGGGCATTTGCCGGCCCGAAGACTGGAATTGATGGGATCAGAGGAGTTCCCCATGCCGCAGACCGGCACCGTCAAGTTCTTCAATCATGCCAAAGGCTTCGGCTTCATCACGCCGGACGACGGGGCGAAGGATGTCTTCGTCCACATCTCGGCCGTGCAGGCGTCGGGCCTTCCCGGTCTTGAGGATGGGCAGAAGGTTTCTTTCGACACCGAGCCGGACAAGCGCGGCAAGGGTCCCAAGGCGGTCAACCTGACCGTCGGCTGAGCCCAGTAAAACGGTCGGAGTTCATGCCCCGGCCGCATTGCTCGAATGCTTCGCCGCCACGCCGATTGGCGGCTGTCGGCCCTATTTAGTTCGGCTCCTCGCCTGAAAATCCGTTCAGGCTGCGTTCAGGCTCGCTCCGTTAGACATATTGTCGACGCTAATTTCCGGCCTTGATACGGGCCGGACGGCGAAGGAGACCGACATGAACCGCACCATCAAAACCCTCGTTCTTTCGGCAGCCGTTGCTGCCACCACGCTCGCCGCCCTGCCCGCGGCCGAGGCTGGTGAGCGCTGGCGCCGCTACGATCACGGCCACAGCGACAACACCGGCGCAATCGTCGCCGCCGGCGCGCTCGGCCTGATCGCCGGTGCGGTCATCGCTGGCAGCGCCAATCGCCCGCAGCCGGTCTATGATGATTATTACGAGCAGCCCCAGCCGCGCCGCGTCTATCGTCAGGATTATTACCAGCCGGCCCCGCAGCGTCGCGTGGTCTACTCCAGCGGCGGCTATGGGATGGAGCCCTGGACGCCCGAATGGTACCAGTACTGCTCGGACCGCTACCGCAGCTTCAACCCGCGCAGCGGCACCTTTACCGGCTATGATGGCGTTGCGCGCTTCTGCGCCGCCAACTGATGCTGAACTGATAAAAAACGGCGCCACTGTCAAAGGTGGCGCCGTTTTTTTGGTGAGAAAAGCTACGCTTCAGACGAGATAGGGGTTGCTGCGGCGCTCGTCGCCGAAACGGCTGCCCGGGCCATGGCCGCAGATGAAGCCGATGTCGTCGCCGAGCGGCAGAAGCTTTTCCTTGATCGAGCGGATCAGCGTGTCGTGGTCGCCGCCATAGAGGTCGGTGCGACCGACCGAACCCTGAAACAGAACGTCGCCGACATGGGCGAACTTCGCGTCGCGGTTGTAGTAGACGAGATGACCGGGCGCATGGCCGGGGCAGTGCAGCACCTCGAAGACGTGGGTTCCAAACGAGACGGTCTCGCCCTCGGTCAGGAACCGGTCTGGCACGCAATTGCGCACCGAGCCGCCCATGCCGAACTTCTGGGCCTGGGTCACCAGGTTGTCGAGCAGCGGCTTGTCAGCCTCGTGGGGGCCGATGATGTTGACGCCCAACGCGTCCTTGAGTTCCATCGCCCCGCCGGCATGGTCGATATGGCCATGGGTCAGCCAGATCGCCGTGATCGTGATGCCGTTGTCCTTCAGCACCGACAGGATGGTTTCGACATCGCCGCCTGGATCGACAACCACACCGGTCTTGTCGTCGGTGTCATAGAGGATCGTGCAGTTCTGCTGGAAGGGTGTGACCGGCACGATCCCGGCATTGAGCTGTCCCATGGCTGTCCTTTCTGATCTTTGCCCCCGACATAGGATCACACAGGCCGCTCGTCCACTGCGTTCAGATCGTTTACTCGCCCCAAAAATGAAATGGGCGGCCGAAGCCGCCCAATCCGATTCTGCCTGAAATGAACTTACTTCTTCATTGCGCCCATGACCGCGCCCACGATCGCAGTCAAGATGGCGCCGCCGCCAGCACCACCAACCACATTGCTCAGAATCCCGCTCATGGCGCTCGCCGTTGCGGGATCAGCCGCGCCGCCGAGAAGGCTGCCGAGGATCTGACCGCCTGCAATACCGCCGACGCCGCCAGCGATCAGCTTGGTCACCTGCCCCATCGCTGCCGTGGTGATTGCCGCGCCTACTGCCTGTCCACCAATTACGCCGGTGACAATTTGTATGATGATCGGAAGAAGCGATTCCATAACAATTCCCTCCAATTGCGTGCCGGCCCTCATAATGCCGACATCAACATCAGACGCCGAAATCGGCGAAAGTCAAATATGACCTTACGCAACGAAAAGGGGCGGTTTGAAAACCGCCCCTTTGACACTGTCAGCTATTGAATTTGTTTATTATTCAGCGGCAATCGCGTGCCTGGGCTGAACCGCGGCCGAATAGTCGTTCATCAGCGTCTTGGCGATCTCGCCAACCTCGAATCGGTACTGTCCAATCTCGGAAACCGGCGTCACTTCAGCTGCCGTGCCGCTCAGGAAGCACTGCTCGAAACCAGCCAACTCTTCCGGCATGATGGCGCGTTCGATCACTTCGATGCCGCGGTCGCGGGCAAGGCCGATGACCGTGCGGCGGGTGATGCCGTCCAGGAAGCAGTCCGGTGTCGGCGTGTGCACCTTGCCGTCCTTGACGAAGAAGATATTGGCGCCGGTGGCTTCGGCCACCTGGCCGCGCCAGTCGAGCATCATCGCATCGGCATAGCCCTTGGCTTCCGCCGCATGCTTGGACAGCGTGCAGATCATGTAGAGGCCGGCGGCCTTGGACTTCGACGGCGCGGTGCGCGGGTCAGGGCGGCGCCATTCGGCGATGTCGAGGCGGATGCCCTTCAGCTTCTGCGCCGGGTCGAAATAGCTTGGCCACTGCCAGATAGCGACGGCGACATTGATGCGGTTCTTGTGGGCGGCGACGCCCATTTCCTCGCTGCCGCGCCAGGCGATCGGGCGCACGTAGGCGTCCTTGAAGCCCTGCTTCTTCAGCAGTTCGCGGCAGGCATCGTCGATCACGTCCACCGAATAGGGAATGGTGAAGCCCAGGATGCGGGCCGATTCATGCAGGCGCTCGGTGTGCTCGGTGAGCTTGAAGATCTCGCCGCCATAGGCGCGCTCACCTTCGAACACTGCACTTGCAT
>NZ_JBFUKO010000404.1:0-4899 GCF_056400805.1 Aminobacter sp. P4_H6_2 | reverse complement strand
TTCAGGCGGCAAGGTCGGCATCGTGTCGACACTTTCGGCAACTACGCCGGTGATCATCCTGCCGATGCTTTGGGCGAAGACCGGCGAGCGACCCGCCGGCGGCGCCTGGGCGGGCTCGGCACTCGTGGTCGCCGGAATGGCGCTGATCTTTATGCGCTGAGGGAGCCTGCGCAGGTGGGGGCCGGGAACGTAAGGCGAAGCCAAGCGTTAATGTCCTGGAGCGCGCTTCGTTGATGTACACACACAACCGCGCTCCCGATAGGGCCTGCCGCGATCCCCTCCCGGCAGGCCTTTTCTCTGCCCCCCTTACCACTTGATCCTAAAGCCGGCAGTGCCGGCAAGCGCGTAGCTGTCGCCGAAGTTCTCCAGCGAACTGTTGACCGAGACCTCGCCATAAACCGAATATTTGTCGTCGTTCCAGTTGTAGGAGCCGCCAAGGCCAAGCCCGCCCCATAGCTTGTCGGGACGCGTTTCGAAGCCGGCGCCCGAGACATCGACCTGGGTGGCGTCGAGGAACTGATAGTACAGATTGGCGATGCCATAGAGATGGCTGCGCCTTGTCTTGCCCGCCTCGTCCTTCCAGTTCTGGTCGTGGTCGGCCGAGATGCCGAGCCGTCCAATCAGGGAACCGCCGCTGCCGAGCGAGACATTGGCGCCGAAGACATCGGCGAAACTGGAGAAGTCGACATTGGCATAGGCAAGCTGGGCCTGCGGGGTCAGCGTCCAGGTGTCGTTGAGGTCGAACTTCTTGCCGGTTTCCACCGACAGCGCATAACCAAAGCCGCCATTGCCATCGACAAGGGTCGGCGTGGCAAGGCCCCGCGCCTTCGAGGTCAGGTCGCTGTTGAACCAGGTCAGCTGCGCCTGGCCATCGACATAAAAGCCGTTCTGGTCGTACCAGGTCAGCGTGCCGCCGAAACCACCACCTGTCGTGTTGATGTCGCCATCGCCGAAGAACGAGGTGACGTCGCTCGAGGCCTGGCCCAAATGCACGGTGATGCCGCCGATCAGTCTGGAGCCGTCCTCGGCCTCATGCAGCAGACCGTCGAGGCCAGCCTGCAGCTTCCACACATTGGTGTCGTAGTCGGTAGCAGAAGTGGTGACGGCCGGTTCGATGCTGGCATGGCTGCCCTCGATGCGGCCCCAGATCGCCCGCTGGTCCTCGATCAGGGCACGATTACCGTCGGCAGCGCCGGCATAATATTGCGCCTGCGCACCGGTGACGGGGCACTGGAAGTTCTGCGACGCGTCCTTGCAGAACACCGTCTCGGGTGCCGGAGCCGGCTCGCTCCAGTAGCGGTTGCCGACACGCTGTTGCAGCGTGGGTACGGTGTTGAGGGCCAGAAGGTGCTGTGGATAGACCTCGTAGAGCGGCACGCCAGGCGAATAGCGCGGCGGCGGATTCGGCCCCGGGACCAGTGCCGAACGAAGATACCAGTTGTTGTCGGTGACATCAGCGCCGACACCGCCATAGTGAAGCGTGTAGGCAAAGGCACCACCGACCACCGCTGGCTGGCCGTCCTTGGTGATGTAGTTCCCAGCCAGCGTGAAGGCGGTGGATTCGGATGTCGCGCCATTGATGGTGTCGACGACCAGGATGCCATTGGCGACGGTGAGCGCGCCGGGTCCGGTGGTGTTCTTGACGATGAGCGTGGTGTCGCCCGTCGTCGTACCGCCATCGACGATCAGAATATCCGATGGCGCGCCATCAGCACCGAGATAGGTGTTGAGCCCGATCTGGCCGCCTTCGCCGACATAGTTGACGACCGTCAGCGTCTTGTAGCTCGCAAGCAACGTCGGGTCGCCGGTCGGCGGCGTGTACTGGATAAGGCTCGGGTCGTTGAGCAGATTGGTGAGATTGGAATTGCCCGTCATGATCCAGAGACTGTCGTTCAGCATCGTGACATTGGACACGCTGCCGGGCGCAGTGAAGGCCGAACCGATGACCGCCGAACTGTCCAGCAGCACGTTGGCGAGGCCTGGAACGATAACAGGCGCCTGAGGTGCCGGAGGGCTCGCTGGCGGTGGAACTTCGGGTTCATCCGGGTCCAGGATCGGATCGGGAATGCCAAACAGCGGCACCTCTCGCACAAGTTCCGGGAAATCACTGGCAGTCGCGACGCGCAGCCATTCGCCGCTGCCCGAGGCCATGGATCTGGTCAGCGTGACGTTGCCTACACCGCCCACGCCGATCGTGGGACCACTCACATTGGTGAGCGTGCTGGTAGTGAAATTTGCTGTCGAAACGGGGGCGTGCGTACCGGTCACATAGAGCGCCGACGCAAGCCCGCCTTTCGCGGTGACTGTCGAGTCTATGCCGACGATCAGCCCGCCGGCTTCAGCGACGGAACCGTGCGCATGCAGGCCGGTGGCGAGAACCGAAGTCTGCATCATGGTGACCGAGGTCGGATTGTCGCGGGACAGCGCGCCATGAGCGCCAATGCCCTCGGTCAAGACGGTGCTTCGGTTGGCGATCACCGCCGCTTCGCCGCGGCCTGTGACAGGGCTACCATAGTCCGCGAGCGTTGCCCGCAAACCGACTGCTCCTTCACCATGGGTCGTGATAGCGGTATCGTTGACCGTGAGCGTGGCCTTCGGGACCGGCACGTCGTTGCGCGCCTGCGCGGCAGCGCCATGTGCGAATTGGCCGGAGGTCTCCAATGTCACGCCATTCGCCGTCAGGTTCGCGGGAAACTGCGCGCCGACCTGTTCGGTGATCGAGTACAGTCCGATGCTCCGGAACCCCAGCGTCGTGATCGAATTTCCGCTTAGAAGCATCGTGCCGCCATCGTCGGCGACCGCACCCATCGCGGTGATGCCGGTGGTCAAGATGGTCGTGCCCGTTGAGGAGAGAACGCCGCCTGGATTTCGCGCACCGAGCGCATGCGGGAAAGACGCTTGCCGGACCGCGTCACCGTGGGTCGTCACCGAGCCGCCAATCAGGGTGATCAGGGAGTTGCCGTCCGCAAGCACGCCCATGGCATTGTCGTTGCCCGTGGTCGTGACCACGACGTTGGTGGCTGTAATCGTTGCGTTGCCGGTATGAATGCCGGGCGAGTCTCGCCCTGCCGTAGAGACGGATCCGCCGCTCATCTTGGCGGTGGCGCCGTTGCCTGCGCGCAATCCGTAGCCGATCGACGCCGCCGGTGTATTGGCCGCGATGGTCGTATTGGTCAGGTCGATCGAGGAGCCGGGGTCCAGCAGGACGACTGCACTGAAACCCATCGACGTGAGGCTGCTGTTCGTGACGGTTGCCTGACCGCCATTGAAAATGAAGGCCGCGTTCGCGCGGGTGCCGGCCGCCGAGACGGTGGAGTTCGAAATGGTCGCAGTTGAGCCCGCGTCCTGAACCGAGAACCCCATTCCGCGTTGCCCGGTCCCCGTCAGCGTGCTGCCGCTGATCTGGAGCGAGCCGCCGGACATGGCGCGCGCCGCCGAGGTCGGATCAGTGTCGGCCGCGGACGTGCCGCTGGTGGTGAGATTACTGTTTGTCAGCGAGATCGCGCCGCCCGCTTCGGCACGCACCGCACTCGTGAACGTGCCTGAGGTGTTCACCGTGACAGTGTTGCCGTTGATCTGGCTGCCGACCCCCAGCGCATACAAACCGTGGCTGCCGATCGAGGGGTTGCCGCCGCTCGGGGCCTGCCCGGCACCGGTGGTCGTGACCTGAGCATTGGTGAGATTGGCGGCGCCGCCAGCCTCAGCCCGCACGCCGTTGGCGATCGCGCCCGATGTGGTCACACCGATATTGGTGCCGTTGATGACGTTGTTGTTGCCCGTCGCGTACAAGGCGTGGCTGCCGATCAGCGTCCCAACGGTCGCAGCGCCTGTGGTCGCGACCTGAGCGGCGCTACCGAGCGTCACCACCCCGCCGGCTTCCGCCTGGACGCCGAAAGAGCCTCTCGACAGCGTTGATATCGATCCGCCCGAAAAGCTGATCTGACTGTTGGCACCGGTCGCCACCAGAGCGTGATTGCTGACGCCGGTTGCTCCGCCCAAGCATCTGGATCGACGTATTGGCCAGGCTGAGGGCCGCGCCGCCTTCGGCAGTCGCCCCGGTCATATTGCTCGCGGCCGTCGTGCCATTGGGCGGTCCCATGGTAATTGAGGAGCCGGCCGCGTTGATCGTGCTGCCCGCTCCGGTCGCGCGCAAGCCGAACTGTCCCGCGGAATTTGCGGTGATTGTCGACGTCGTGTGAAGCGTACTGCCGTTGAAGAAGATGGTGCTACCCGACTGAGCCAAAGCGCCAGTGGTCGTGGCGGCAGCGAGGTTCACCGTGATGCCGTTTCCGATGATCTGCCCGAGCGCGCCGGAGGCATTCAGCCCGATGGCATTGGCAGGAGTGACCGTGATGGTCGTGCCAGGAGTTACCGTGCATGTCGTGCCATTGGCGACTGCTGGAGTTGGGCAAGTCTGGGCAAAGGCCGCCACCGGAAAGCCGAGTATGGCTGCTGCGACGATGGCCATGCGTAGACTCGCAGGGGGCACACGCACTTCGAATGCAATTGAATTGGACGTTTTTGTAGCTTTCTCCCAAGACCATGCTTGGGGCAAAACCATACCATCCAAGGGAACATCTCCGTTAACGCCGCCCCACATCAGCGTGCGCGTATATTCGGCCTCACGCAAGTATTCGGGCGCGTGGGATTTCATATTGATGGATGGATGTTGCTTTTAGGCACTTGCTAACAAGTGCCAAACCAAGCCGTGCCGGTTGATTCAGGCTTTCGATTGAGAGTCCAAGCCCATTGCATCGGATCGCGTCGGCCCTGCAGCCGCGAAACACGCTAGGACCGAGAATCATCTCGGACGCGCGGCATCGAATCGCGCCGCCTATGGTGGGGGCCGGCCAGTTCCCGACCTAACGCAATCGCATCCTGAAGGTTGGTGGTGTACTT
>NZ_JBFUKO010000403.1:0-4911 GCF_056400805.1 Aminobacter sp. P4_H6_2 | reverse complement strand
CCGTCATGGTTTTCAATGGTACCCAGATCGCAAATGTCGATCTGCCGACCGAAAGTCGGTTCGACGGGTCGACCTACCTCGTCGTCACCCGGGAGAAGTGCAGTTACGATGCCGACTTCGACATTGCTGTGCCGAGCGCCTTTGACGATGTCACCTATCCGGGAGCGCTGCTCCTCGCGAGCAACGAATTGCTCGACGGCAAGCCGCAAGAACTGGCGACCGGAAAGGCACCTATCAACATCACCGTCAATCTGCCAGGCACGAAGGACATATCGTTTGCTACCGAACCCACCTATTCCAAGGTTCAGGCGGGCATCAACGAAACCTTGGTGAAGTGGTTCGACAGCCACGGCGGCCAGTGGAGCTTGCCAGCGAATTTCCAGTATCGCAGCAGCCTGATCTACGATGAGAACGAACTCGCACTCAAGTTCGGATGCGACGTCACGTATCTGAAGCAGAAGCTGGGCATCGACTTCTCCCGCAAGAACATGGAAAAGAAGTCGGTCTATCTCGTCCAGTTCAAGCAGATCTTTTACACTGTGTCGGCGGAGCGACCGAGCAAGCCGGCTGACATCTTCAGCGAGTCGACCACCTGGGAAGACCTATCGCATGCGGGTATCAGCGATGTGCATCCGCCGCTGTTCGTCAAAAATGTCCAGTATGGCCGCCAGATTTTTCTCAAGTTCGAGTCCACTTTGACGTCCACAGAACTCGAGTCGATCATCAAGGCCAATGTTACGGCCAACGGCGTTCAAACGGACAGCCATGGCTCGACCGAATACAAATCGAAACTGAGCAAAATCAACGTCAGTCTCGTCGCGCTCGGCGGTTCCGAGGAGGTCTACAAGGACCTCAATCTCGGTGGGGCAGAGGACTCGCTGAAAATCAACAAGATCATTTTCGAGAACGCCAAGCTGTCCCGTTCGAATCCCGCAGCACCTCTGAACTACTACACCGTCTATCTCAAGGACGGCGTAACGGCGGGAGTGCATGGAAAGACCGAGTACGTCGCCGAAAAGACGGAGAGCTTCACAGGCGGAGAAATCAAGCTCGAACACACAGGCGCCTATGTCGGCCGGTTCTGGGTCTCATGGGATGAAATTGGCTACGACGACAAGGGCGTGAAGGTTACCCGTCGCGTGAACTGGAATGGCAGCGGCGCGGATCGCACAGCTTCGTATGCGACGAATATCCCCCTTCGCGGCAATGCTCGCGKAATCAACATTAAGACCGAGGGTTGCACAGGCCTCGCCTGGGAATGGTGGCGCACCTCAGGCGACAAAGTCGACCTTGCTCTCGTGCCCGAGCGGAAGGTGTCGATCGGCGGTACGACGCTTCATCAAAGCTTCGTCATGAATCCAGGTGCTTAGCCAACTCTGGCGGGGGAGTTGGCTGACTCAATGAGGCCGTTGAGGGCCTCKAAAGATGCGGTCGCTGCCCCACCGAACCAGCCTGCAAATTCCAACTGCCGGCGCGCATTGCCCTGGCTCCTTCAACGATTGAGGTATTCAAGATGACTTACTTCACAATCGCGAGCTTCAACATCGAGAAAAACGGACAATCATCCGAGCTCCTCAAGCAGCAGAAAGTGGAAGAATTTATCGACTACTGCTGCAGGCGAGGAACAGACCTGATATTCCTATGTGAGGTGCATTCGAGAAGGATTGAAGACTACATCGCCCACCTGAGGGCTGTGTACGGCGAATATTCGTGTGACTTTCTTCCCGGTGGCGGCAGCAACGCATACGTGATCCTGTATCGCAACGCGACCGGATTCACATTGTCATTCGATGGATTGCGTGGCCTCAACCGCAACTTCCTCTTGTGCCACATCGCTGACAAGGTGGCGCTCGGATTCGCACATTTCAAGTCCGGTCAGAATGGTCTGACAAAGGACCAAATCCAGGCAGGGGCAGACTTTATGAGCTCGTTCGCCAACGGCACAGAGCGGTGGGCAATTACTGGTGACATGAATTGGGACCTGCATCGCGTCAATGAATTGGCGTTGCCAAACGGAACGCACTACGCGACTTGCTGGCAGGACATGACACAAAAGAGTGGTGGAATTCTGGATTGGTGCCTTGCTGGCCGCGGTATCCAGCTTGCAGCGGTGAATGGTCCAACCGAGTTCAATCCAGCCTTTCAGGTGATGGATGGTCCAGATCACAGACCCGTATTGTTTCAGGTTGAATGCTGATTGTCGGAGCATGTCATGGACCGCCTAGGTCCATGACATGCCGATCTAGATCATTCCGGACGAGGTCAAAGGCGTGGCTGGGGTGGCAGGGCCGGCATAGGATACGATAGCGGACGACATCGTCTGACCATCGAGGTGAAGCGGGAACTCAAGGACGGCTCTCTCGATAGCCTCCTCACGTCGCACGTTGACCAGACCCTCACGTATCAGACTACGAACCTAAAGTTCGGGGTGATGCTCGTTCTCTATCTGTCGAAGCATCATGTCAGGACTGCGCAGAGAGACACATCGTACAAGATACGCGTCGGCAACCTCATGCAGTACGGAACCGAAAGAGGCCTTCTGATCGTCAAGGTGCCGGGGCGGCGAGGAACACCCGAGCGAAGCCGAAACCTGGTGTTTGAACGCTTCGAGATTGAGTTGGCTCGTCACCCGAGCAGCCTGAAAGAATACCGTTCGCCGATTCTGCGCCGCCTCTACCCGCAGCCGCGGCTTTCTCACGCGTCGACGTCCGGAAACGACGCCTAGTGACGCTCGTGCCCGTGAGAGCTCCTCATCGAGTCTGGCTAGCTCGTGCTGACGTCCGACAAAAATGGTGCACCGCAAATTGGACTAATCACGATTAGACTATCGCAACTGAATGCGTGATGCATTGCCCATGAACTGAGCCCCAAATTCCAATCAGGGCTCAGTTCACGCTCACCAGGGACAAGCGGCTTTCCGGCTCCCGGCCGGGACTATGTGGTCAATGCGCGGCGTTCTTTGCACCCTTTGCAGCGCTCTCGACGAGCTTGGCCACTGCCTTGGGGTCGGAGACATAGATCGCGTGGCTGCCCTTCGCTTCGACGACCGTTGATCCCGCGCGCTTGGACATGGCGCGCTGCGCTTCGGGCGGAATCATCTTGTCCTCAGTTGCGACCAGATACCAGGTCGGCTTTGCCTTCCAGGCGGGGGCCGTCACCTTGCCGTCGAGGGCAGCGACACCCCAGGGAACTTGCGAATTTGCCATGAAGGCTGCCAGTTCGGGCTTGACGTCGGCGGCGAATGAAGCGGCAAACTTGCCCTTGTCCAGGAACAGGAAGCCGTCGACCGGGGGCAGAATTGGAGGCACCGGTGCTCCGGGCGCGGGATTCGCAATCAAGCTCGAGACAGACTCTCCGGCATCGGGTGCAAATGCCGCAACGTAGACGACAGCCGCAACTTTCGGGTCGGTGCCGGCCTCGGACACGACGACACCGCCGTAGGAATGGCCGACCAGCACCACCTGGCCCGGTGCTGCGGCGATGGCGCGCTTGGTGGCAGCAACGTCATCTGCCAGTGACGTCGTCGGATTCTGGACGACCGTCACGTCGTAGCCGTCCTTTTTCAGGATATCGTAGACGCCCTGCCATCCGGAACCATCGACGAAACCACCGTGGACAAGAACAACCGACTTCACATCAGCCGATTGGGCCAGGGCGGCTGTCACGCCTACTCCCAGGGCAAGCGCTGAAGCTGCGGCAAGCAAAGTGAACACGTTCGACATCTGAGTTCTCCTTTCAGAACGTTGACGATCGAGATGTTATGAAGGCCGGTGCCCCTCGGTCCTGAACGATTGGGCCAAACGTGGAAGGTTCAGGCCAAACTAGAAAAGCTTCGTTCGCCGCCAAGCCCTTGGCGTGACGCCCGCAATGCGCGAAAATGCCCTGGTGAAATGACTCTGGTCGGCGAAACCGCATTCGAAGGCGATGTCGCTGAGCGAGATCGCCGTTTTCGCGAGCAGCTGCATCGCCCTGTCGATCCGTCGATGCTGAAGCCATTGGTGGGGCGCCATCCCGGTCGACTGCCGGAAGGCGCGGGTGAAATGCCGCTTCGACAGACTGCATGACAGCGCGAGTATCTCGAGCGTGAGGTCGCCATCGAGGTTGGCCTCGATCAGGTCCTTGGCGCGGCGCTCTTGCCACGGCGCCAGACCGCCGCCCCATTGCCGCGGCAGCTGTGCCACGTTGCCGTAGGCCCCGGCTAGGTGGATCGAGAGTGCCAGCGCCAGATAGTCGATGAACAGTCCTGACGCGGCTCTTGGGCTTGCGAGGGCCGGGCGCATCGCCAGCAGCAGGTCACGGACAACTGGGTCGCGAACGGTGCTGCCGACGGTATGGCGAAGCTCCTGTATGTGTCGAGGAACATCGCCGTCTTCGCCCAATGCCAGAAGCGCCCTGTGCGGGATGTAGAAATTGACGGCGTGGAAGGGGTCCCTGAGATCTGTGGTTAGGTTCATCCTGAGATCGAAGATCGCGACAGCACCTGCGTCGAAATCCCTTGGCGCCACGGCGCGGCCGTCTGCGTAGAGGTCGAAATCGTTGGCCCCCCGCAGTTGAAGCGCTATCAGGAATGCGTCTTCGCGTACGGGCTGGGTGACCCCGGCATTGCGCCGCTGGCAGTTGAGTTCGAGGAAGGCCATGCCCGTTCCTCGTGCCACGCGTGTGACCAGAACGGGCGCGTCGGGAAGACCCACCGCTGCTGCGACGGGGTTTATCGTGGGTGCTGGCTCATGACGGGGCATCGGCTGCTCACCCCTTGCAATGAACTAAAACAATAGCATCGGCAGCTTTCCGCTGAAAGCTGAGCTGCGAGGAAGCGAGTCCGGCCTCGATGAGGGTGGGCCTTGGATCGCGCCTTCGGCCGGCCGGCAAATCCAATATTAAGCTGTCGTTCGTCMCTGGACGATCCATCAT
>NZ_JBFUKO010000402.1:0-4916 GCF_056400805.1 Aminobacter sp. P4_H6_2 | reverse complement strand
GCTCTACACCGACGGTTCCTTCAAACGCGAGCTGGCAAAACAGTTTCAGGGCTACGACCGGCTGGAGTTCCACCTGGCGCCGCCGATCCTCGGCCGCAAGGGTACTGACGGTGTGCTGCGCAAATCAAGCTTCGGCCCCTGGATGATGACGGGTTTCAAGCTGCTCGCGGCGATGAAGGGGCTACGTGGCGGTGCCTTCGACGTCTTTGGCTACACAGCAGAACGGCGCATGGAACGCGATTTGCTTGATCGCTACGAGGCCGATCTCGAACTGATCCGCGGAGCGCTTGCCAGCGACAATATCGAAGCGGCCACAGCACTGGCATCGGTGCCGCAACTGATCCGCGGCTACGGTCACGTCAAGCATGCCAGTGTCGACAAGGCAGCCGGTGAACGGGAGCGGCTGGTCAAGCGATTGAGCGCGTCGCCGTCCAATCCGGCGCTGCAAGCTGCCGAATAGTCGACATTACTTGTTTACCTGAATCTAAATTAGAGGTTTTAGCAGGCAATTGAATGGCCGGAAGGCTATTTGAAGCCTCTGTTTCTAAGCCTTTCTTAAGGCGAGTATGGCACTTCTTGGCCTCCCAGGCGGGCCTCGGATGCGCAGAAGAAACAACGAGATACCGGTCGACGTCTACATCCCTTTCGTGGAAACGCTTTTCCGCGACGGTGCGACGCTGGCTGTTGGCATGGTTGCCCAAACGGCGCTGATCGGCGTCGTCTGGTGGAAAACCGCCCATCCGCTCTACCTTTTGGTTGCGCTGTTCATGGTGCTGGTCGCCACGTTGCGCCTGCGAAATTTTCGCAAATACAATAGCTTGCCGTCGCCGACGACATGGGAAGAGGCGCACCAGCGCGAGAACGACTACATTTTGTACGGCACGTTGCACGGCGGCGCACTGGGTGCGTTTTGTCTCGCCGGCATCTATTTCGCGCACGACACCTTTGCTGAGATCGCCTCTGTCTGCGTGACGCTGGCCACGGCTACGTCGATTGCCGGTCGCAATTACGGCTCTCCGCGCATGGTGATCATTTTGATCATCGCGCTGACGTGGCCGATCTCGCTTGGCTTTCTGCTTCGGGGTGACCCCTACCATGTCTTCTTAGGCCTGTTGTCTGCACCGTTTCTGTTTGCGATTCGGAAATTCGCCGACACCGTACGCGACGTCCTCTTTACCGCCGTGTCTGAGGAAAAAAAGGCCAGCCGCCTGGCCCAGCGTTTCAATCGCGCGCTCAACACCATGTCGCATGGACTGGTCATGCTTGGGCCAGATGGACGCGTGGCGGTCGCCAATGCAGAAGCTGCAAATCTGATGTCGGTCAAGTCGCCGGAGGCACTGCTTGGCCGCTCGATTCATGGCCTCTTGATGCGTGGCGTCGCTGGAGGCCAGCTTGCGCTCAAGGACTGCCGCTACATCGAAGCACAACTGACGCGCGCGCTACGTGAGGGCAGGGACCGCAAGGTCCTGGTTTCGCTTGCCAATGGGCAATGCCTGGAGTTTTCGGCGCGCGAAGGCAGCCAGGAACTTGGGGTCATCACCTTCGAAGACGTGACGGCCCGTGTCGCTGCCGAAGAAAAGATCCGGTTCATGGCCCGCTACGATAGCCTTACCGGTTTGCCGAACCGTGCCTACTTCCATGAAACGGTTGCTGAGTGCATCCATGCCGGCGCACGCGACCGGCTTTGTGCACTTGCCGTTCTAGATCTCGACGACTTCAAGAGTGTCAACGATACCCTTGGCCATCCGGTCGGCGACGGGCTCATCTATGCTGTGGCGGAACGTCTGGCTGCTTTTGCCAGCGATACGGTCAAGATCAGTCGCTTTGGCGGCGACGAATTCATGATCTACTTCGACAAGGTCGAAGACGAGAGCCACCTTACCGAAATGCTAGATCGCATCTTCGCCGAAATGCAGGGCGAGGTCGACGTTGCCGGCCACGCACTTCGTATCCAGGCGAGCGGTGGCACCGTGCTGTCGCAGGTGCGTGACTCCGACGTCGATGCGATGATCGTCAGGGCCGACCTTGCGCTCTACAAGGCCAAGGAGTCGGGCAAAAACAGCTGGCACCTGTTCGAAGCGGTGATGGATGCCGCTTTCCGCAATCGCCAGTTGATGAAGGCCGATCTGCGCAATGCGGTCGAAGCGCGCGCACTGCGCGTCGTCTACCAGCCCATCGTTTCAATGAGCACCATGCGCATAGCTAGCTGCGAGGCGCTGTGTCGTTGGGATCACCCAGAACTCGGGCCCGTCTCGCCCGCCACCTTTATCCCGCTCGCTGAAGAGATGGGCATCATTTCCGCCATCAGCACCTTCGTGCTGCAGGCTGCGTGCGCGGAATGCGCCAAGTGGCCCGCGCCGATTGGTGTGTCGGTCAATCTTTCGGCCAAGGACTTCCGCAATCGTGATGTCATCGACAAGGTCAAGGATGCACTCGCGGCATCAGGCCTTGCGCCGCATCGCCTGGAGATCGAGGTCACCGAGACCGCGCTGCTCGACGACAAGTCGTTGACGCGCAGCTATGTCGAGGAACTCAAGCTGATCGGCGTAAGCATTGCGCTGGACGATTTCGGAACGGGATATTCGAGCTTGAGCTACCTGCACAAGCTGCCGCTCGACAAGGTCAAGATCGACCGCAGCTTCCTCGCTGACGTCGCGCAGAATCCGCGGTCCTTGCAATTGCTCAAGGGCATCGTCGACTTGTCGCGGCCGCTCGGGCTTTCCGTGACTGTGGAAGGGGTGGAAACCTTCGAACAGCTCAAGATTCTGGCCATCGAAGTTCATCCAGACTTGGTTCAAGGCTTCCTGTTCGGCTCGGCGCTGTCATCGTCGGGCATCGAAACGATGTCGAATACCGTCTGGCCTTTCGCCAAGGATATCGGTCTCGCCCGCGTCACAGCTCGTCGTTGAGGCGATGACGCGACACATTGCCTAACTGCGGAAATGCTTAATTTTCTGTTAATTATTAACCTTAACGGAAGGTAAACAGCTACAGTTTGATTTTCATCTTTACATCACCCCGACCTCGGCTAGTTTTCAGCTGGGCGGAATTACGGGGAACTCCATGACCATCCATCAAGTGGCGTCCAGCGGTGACGCGGACGCCAAGAGTAGCGCTGTGCCCGACGCAGGGTCGTCATTTGCACGGCACGTGTCGAACTTGCTTGAGCGCACCGAGTACCGCCGCTGTGACAAGGGCGAAGATCTCGAGGACATCTACCGGCTGCGCTACAAGTCGTATCGGTCCAACGATATGGTTCCCGACAACGAGAGCCATACCATCAATGACGAACTGGACGAGACACCCAACGCCTATCGATTCGGTGTCTATGTCGATCAGCACCTGGTGAGCACGCTGCGCATTCACCACGTCACGCTAGCGACGCCATTGTCGCCGTCCACTAAAGCATTCGGCGATATCGTCATGCCAATGCTTGCGGAGGGGTTGACGTTCATTTGCCCCAGCCGCTTCGCATCGGACCCCGAATGGTCACGCGTTTACCCGCAAATCCCTTACATCACACTTCGCCTGGCCGGCATGGCGTGTTTCCATTTCAAGGCACCTTACTGCTTGTCGACCGTTCGCGAAGATCACGCCGGCTTCTACAAACGCATCTATAATTCCGAGYGGATAAGCGAGCCGCGCTCCTATCCGGGGGTGTTTAACAAGGTTGTTCTCTACCGCGCCGATGTGAACAGCATCCGCGAGCGCTCCTTCCAACGCTTTCCTTTCTTCAAATCGACGCCGATGGAACAGCGGCTGATGTTCGGCAAGCCGCCGAAGGGCGAACTCGCGCCGCTGACGATCCTGCCGACGGCAAAATACTATCGCGAAGCCGCCTGAGCTTCGCGTAAGGTCGGCGGCACTGTAATCCGGAACACGCGGGCACGATGACGACGCCGACCACCAAGCATATTCTGCGGGCAGGGCTGCTGTTTGGCCTGATCCTGCCCGCGCCCGCGCTCGCCGAGGATGCGCTTTCCATCGCCAATATGGCCTTTCGCACCGGTCCGTTCGCGGCTGCCGGTGCGCCGCTGATGGACGGCCAGCGCGACTATTTGCTGATGCTCAACGAGCGCGACGGCGGCATCAACGGCATCAAGCTGGACTACAAYGAGTGCGAAACCGGCTTCAACACCGACAAGGGTGTCGAATGCTACTATAGGACCAGGGCCACCAGCCTCGTGGCCCAGCCCTGGTCGCCTGGCATCGCGCTTGAACTTCTGCCCAAGGCCAGCGCCGACAAGGTGCCGGTCCTGGCGCCGGGCTACGGTTTCTCGGCGATGGCCGACGGCAAGCATTTTCCATGGGCCTTCAACCCGCCCGTCACCTATTGGGACGGAGCTTCGATGATGCTCAAGAGCATCTCGGGCGACGATCTCGACAGCCTGAGGGGCAAGAAGATCGTGCTCCTGCATCTCGACGCGCCTTATGGCGAGGAGCCGATCCCGCTGCTGCAAGCCTATGCCGATAGCTTCGACTTCACGCTTTTGCCTGTGCCGGTCGCGGCCAAGGAAATGCAGAACCAGTCGGCGCAATGGGCGAGGATCAAGAGCGAGCGCCCGGATTTCGTGCTGTTGTGGGGCTGGGGCGCGATGAACGCCCGTGCTTTCGCCGAGGCGATCAAGACGGGTTTTCCGATGAACCGGCTCGTCGGCATCTGGTGGTCGGCCCAGGACGACGACCTCAAACTGGCTGGCGACGCTGCCAAAGGGTATCGCGCGCTGTCGTGGAACCTGCCGGTATCAAATGCCGACGCGATCCAGGACATCCGCAAATAYGTCGTCGATGCCGGCAAGTCGCAGACGCCTTTGGAAGAGCTTGACCAGATGTTCTACCAGCGCGGCGTGCTGATCTCGATGTTCACAGTCGAGGCGATCAAGGCAGCACAGGAGCATTTCGACATCAGGCTAATC
>NZ_JBFUKO010000401.1:0-4916 GCF_056400805.1 Aminobacter sp. P4_H6_2 | reverse complement strand
GATCTAAACATGGCCAAGGTAGTGGTCGTCACATCCGGCAAGGGAGGCGTTGGGAAAACAACCTCGACTGCCGCCCTAGGAGCAGCTCTGGCCCAGACCGGCAAGAGGGTGGCCCTCATCGACTTTGACGTTGGCTTGCGCAATCTCGATCTGGTCATGGGCGCCGAACGGCGTGTTGTGTTCGATCTCGTCAATGTGACGCAAGGGGTGGCCAAGCTTTCGCAGGCTTTGATCCGCGATAAGCGCCTGGACACGCTTTTCTTGCTGCCCGCGTCGCAAACGCGCGACAAGGACGCCTTGACCGAGGAGGGCGTGGCCCAGGTGATCGGAAAGCTGCGTGAAAAATTCGACTACGTGCTGTGCGACAGCCCGGCCGGCATCGAGCGCGGCGCGCAACTTGCCATGCGCTTTGCCGATGAGGCGGTCATCGTCACCAATCCTGAGGTGAGTTCGGTCCGCGATGCCGATCGCATCATCGGCTTGCTCGACTCCAAGACATTGAAGGCCGAGCAGGGCGAGAGCGTCATCAAGCACATTCTCGTCACCCGCTTCGACGCGGCACGCGCCGCGCGCGGCGAAATGCTCAGCATCGATGACGTTCTGGAGATCTTGTCGACGCCGCTGCTGGGTATCATTCCGGAGAACCAGGGGGTTCTGCGCGCATCCAATRTCGGTTCGCCGGTGACGCTCAACGAGCCCACCAACGCAGCTGCGCGCGCCTATATCGACGCGGCAAGAAGACTGCAGGGCGAAGACTTGCCGGTGGTCCTGCCGGTCGAGAAAAGAGGCCTGCTCAATCGGCTTCTGGGAAGGAGGGTGGCATGAACCTGTTCGACTTTTTCAAACGTCGCGGCAGTGCACCCGTGGCGCGCGAGCGCTTGCAGCTTCTGCTGGCCTACGAGCGCAACAATCGCAATCAGCCCGATCTTGTGGCCGTGTTGCGCGAGGAGATCATGGCCGTGATCGCCAAGCACATTCAGATCAATCAGGATGACGTGCGCATCACCATGGATCGCGGCGCAACGACATCGACACTGGAGATCGACATCCACATTCCCAATGCAGGTGCCTCGGCCGGGTTGTGACGAGGCCGCAGCTGCGGCGCGCAAGACCAAAGTAAGCCTGTCGGCGAACTTGCCGCTGGACGTATTTCTCCAACGCAGCAACACTGGCGACGGGCGCCGCAATTTTGTGCGGCGGCCGGCTGACGTGCGGAGGAAGAAGCGATGGACGAGCCTGACCGGTGGCGCCAGATGGCGAGCGCACCAAAGGATGGCAGCAGGATCCTTGTGACGGTGCGCCCGTCCGAGCAGGGCCCGGCCGAAGTCGACGTGGCCTATTGGGCCAGGCACGACGCGTTCGGCATCGAAGGCTGGCGCGCTGCCGACTCCTATCCAGGTTGCGTGATTGGCTATGCCGACCCGGAACTGAAGTGCTGGATGCCGCTGCCAAAGGCCAATCTGAGCAAGAATTCAGCCTCGATGCCGACTCCTTGGGAAGGCGAGGACGAAGAACAGCTGGACGGTTCCGGCATCTGAGATGCAGGTGATGCCGGACTGAACTCAATCTCAAACCGCCATAACTGTACGGTTTTCGCAGGCCTCAGTCGATGGCTGACCTGCCGCCGAAGGTCGAGGGGCGCAGGCCGAAGCGTGTGTCGAAATCATCGTCGGGCAGCGGTTTGGCCGGCGGCTTGCGGTAGTCGGTGTCGCCTGCCTGGCGCTGGGCGTCGACCACCTCGGCAAAGCCAAGTGCCGCAGCCTGGGGCCTGGGCACATTGCGCAGCCGCTCGACCACCGCGACCAGATCGACGTCGTCGCCATTGCCCAGCGGCGCATCGGTGGCCCGCTTGCCCGTGCCGGGGATGAGTTCGCTCGATAGTTTCTCGAATTTCAGCCGCATGGTGGTAGCGACACCTTCGCCAAAGGCGATGGCCTCGCGCTGGCCCATCGACGACAGGAAAGACAAGGTCGAGGCGGAGGAGTCGGCGATGGCCGAGCGGATGATCGCCTGGTCCTGCTCGTTGGCAAGCCGCATGGCGAAAACCGTTGAGCATTGCGACAGGATGGTGGGGTCGAGTTCGCCCGGGCGCTGGGTGACTACGCCGAGATAGCAGCCATATTTGCGGCCTTCCTTGGCGATGCGCGACAGCGCATGCCGGGTCGGCGCGAAACCGAGCCGATGATCGGCGGGCATGTAGCGGTGCGCTTCCTCGCAAAGCAGAAGCAGCTTGAGACGACCTTCGCTCCACAAAGCGAGATCGAAGGCGAGACGGGCGAGCACCGAGCAGACCGAATTGACGACTTCCGAGGGCATGCCAGCCATCTCGAAGCAGGTGACCGGGCGACCATGGGTCGGCACGCGGAAGATGTTGCCGATGGTTTCGTGGATGGTGTCTTCGATGAGCCTGGAATGGAACATGAAGCGGTAGCGCGGGTCAGCAAGTGCGGATTCGATGCGGGTGCGCAGCGATTTCAGGATCGGTCGCTCGTTCTTGGATTCGAGCATGCCCATGCGGTCGTCGATCTGCTTGATGAGATCGGCCATACGGTAGGGCACCGGCGTGTCGGCGGTGAGCGCATCGACGCCACGGCGCAGGAAGGCGCCGCCTTGCGGGCTGCGGTAGAGGTTTTTGGCGACCGGGATGAGGTCGCGCAGCACATCGATCTCCTCGGCGTCGGTCTCGCGGCCGCGAAACAGCACTTCGGCGAATTCTTCGAGGCGGAACAGCCAGAACGGCAGGTCGAGCGAGTTGGAATCGACCTTGACGCAATATTCTGGCAGTGAGGCCGCGAACTCGTTGTGCGGATCCATGATCAGCACGCGCAGATCGGGCCGCGCAGCGATCGCCTTGCGCAGTAACAGCGAGACGGCCGTCGACTTGCCAACGCCGGTGGTGCCGACAACGGCGAAGTGGCGGGCCAGCGTCTCATCGATGGCGATGCAGGCGTCGATGCTATCGTCCTGTGACAATTGCCCGATAGTGACGGTGCGACGGCCGGCAAGGTCGTAGACCGCCTGAAGGTCGCGGGTGCGGATGCGGTGGGCGACCGCGCCAATATGGGGATAGACGGTGATGCCGCGGTCGAAGGTCGGGCGCTTGTCGCGGCCAGCGTCGCGGACCTCGCCGATCAACTCGACATTGACCTCGATCGGGTTGTCGCCCTGGCTGCTCCAGGAGCGGTCCGACTTGGCAATGGAATAGACAAGTCCGATGGTGCGCGTTTCGCCGAGATTGATGCAGATCATGCGCCCGACGGTCCACAGACCGTTGGTGTCTGGGCCGCCGACCTCGGCATAGGCGCTGATGACCGCGCGGGCGCCGTCGCACTGCACGACATTGCCAAGGATGCGGGCATCGTCCTGCTTGGGATCGCGCCGCTCCTGCGGGGTGGTCTCGCCACCAGCGGCCTGACGTTCCATGTACATCGGCTTCATCCCCCAATCCCCTTGGCTAAATCTAGCGCAGGGCGGTTAAAGTGGGGTGATGGCGGATGGTATAGGCGCGGTTAAGAGGATCCTTCCAATTTGATCTATCAACCAGCAGAGTGACGTTGCGGAAAATTTGTTCAGCTCCGGTTGACAGGGCGCCTTCTTGCGCATTAACGTCCGCGCCATGAATAAGATACTCATTCTCGTAGTAGGATTGCGCGTGGGCAAGGCGGTGTAACCGCCGGGCGAAATCCCCCCATGCGCAAATGTGAAGGCTCCCTCGGGGGCCTTTTTTATTGCCCGAAACAGGACTAAACGAGCAGCAACCGCCGAGAACGGCGAAGGAAAGACGGGACGGACCGATGAGCGGACATAGTGACAGCGGACGACGCGAAATGACCGGCGCCGAGATGGTGGTGCAGGCGCTGAAGGACAATGGCGTCAAGCACCTCTTCGGCTACCCCGGTGGCGCCGTCCTTCCGATCTATGACGAGCTGTTCCAGCAGGACGACGTCCAGCACATACTGGTGCGCCATGAGCAGGGCGCGGGCCATGCTGCCGAAGGTTATGCACGCTCGACCGGCAAGCCCGGCGTGATGCTGGTGACCTCTGGCCCCGGTGCCACCAATGCGGTGACGCCGCTGCAGGACGCGCTGATGGATTCGATCCCGCTGGTCTGCATCACCGGTCAGGTGCCGACGTCGCTGATCGGCTCGGACGCCTTCCAGGAATGTGACACCATCGGCATCACCCGGCCGTGCACCAAGCACAACTGGCTGGTGAAGGACGTCAACGATCTGGCTCGTATCCTGCATGAGGCGTTCCATGTCGCCACCACTGGCCGTCCCGGTCCCGTGGTTGTCGACATCCCCAAGGACGTGCAGTTCGCCAAGGGCATCTACACGCCGCCGCAGACCGCGCCGCGCACCTCCTACCAGCCCAAGGTCCAGGGCGATCTGGAGAAGATCAAGGAAGCGGTGGCGCTGATGGCGACCGCCAAGCGCCCGGTCATCTATTCCGGAGGTGGCGTGGTCAATTCGGGTCCCGAGGCAAGCCAGTTGCTGCGCGAACTCGTCGACCTGACCGGCTTTCCGATCACCTCGACGCTGATGGGACTGGGGGCCTATCCGAAATCGGGCAAGAACTGGCTCGGCATGCTGGGCATGCACGGCAGCTATGAAGCCAACATGGTGATGCATGACTGCGACGTCATGGTCTGCATCGGCGCGCGTTTCGACGACCGTATCACTGGCCGCCTGAACGCGTTCTCGCCGAATTCCAAGAAGATCCACATCGACATCGATCCGTCGTCGATCAACAAGAACGTGCGCGCCGACGTGCCGATCCTGGGCGATGTCGGCCGGGTGCTCGAAGACATGGTGCGGCTGTGGCGGGCGACCGCCAAAGCCGACAAGAAGGCGCTCTACCCGTGGTGGGAGCAGATCGCCAAGTGGCGGGCCCGCGATTCCTTTGCCTACAAGCAC
>NZ_JBFUKO010000400.1:0-4948 GCF_056400805.1 Aminobacter sp. P4_H6_2 | reverse complement strand
GGCCGGAGGGGGGCAACGTAGAGTGCGCCGCAGGCGGATTTCTGGCTCCGCGAAATCATTTCCCTTGGTCACTTCCCGCGCAACCTTCTCGCACATAGTCTCGCCCCATGGACACATCAGACACCGTGCCAAATACCAACCACGTCTTTTGCCCGCCCGAGGCCCGGCGCTATGTGCTGGTGTCGGCGATCCTTGCATCCAGCATGGGCTTCATCGACGGGACGGTGGTGTCGCTCGCCATGCCGATCATCCGCGCCGACCTCGGCGCGTCGCTGGTCGACGCCCAGTGGATCAGCAATGGCTACATGCTGTTTCTGTCCGCGCTTGTTCTGCTTGGCGGTGCCGCCGGCGATGTCTTCGGCGTCCGCAACATCTTCGCCACCGGCATTTTGCTGTTCATGATCACGTCGGCGGCCTGCGCGCTGGCTGTCGATGCCGACATGCTGATCATCACGCGCGCCGCCCAAGGCATCGGTGCGGCACTGATGGTGCCAGGCAGTCTCGCCATCATCGCAAAAGCCTACCCGACCGAAACACGCGGCAAGGCGATCGGCCAATGGGCGGCATTCTCGTCGCTGACCACCGCCATGGGACCGTTCGTTGGCGGCATGGTGCTGTCGTTCGGCGCCGAATGGATGTGGCGGCTGATCTTCGCCATCAACGTGCCGATCGGGCTTGTCGCGCTCGGCATGATTTTTGCCAAGGTGCCGCGCGACCGGCCGTCTGCGAAGCGCAGGCTCGACATCACAGGGGCGGCTCTTGCGACCGCCGGCCTCGGCCTGATGGCCTGGGGGCTGACAGCTTTCGGCCTGCCTGTTGAGGCAAGGGCCGTCTCGCCATGGGCCTGGATCGCGCTTGGCAGCGTAATCTTCGCCGGCTTCATTGTTTGGGAAAAGCGTGCCGGCGCACCGATGGTCAAGCTCGGTTTGTTTGCCTCGCGCGCCTTCGCCGGCGCCAATCTCTACACGCTGGTCCTGTTTTTTGCCTTCAACGCGGTGTTGTTTTTCCTGCCGATGACCGTTGTCTCAGGCTGGGGCGTCAAGGAATGGGAGGCGAGCCTGCTGTTCTTGCCGCTTTCGCTGTTCATCGCCGGCCTGTCGAGCTACTCGGGCAGGCTGTCCGACGCGATCGGGCCGCGCTGGCCACTGACCATAGGCGCTGCGATCGTCGGCATCTCTTATGTTGGCCTCGCACTCACCATGCCGCTGATGATGCTGTGGCAAGTGACGTTCCCGATCCTGCTGCTCAAGGGCCTTGGCATGGCGATCGTGGTTTCGCCGGTTTCGGCGGCGGTGATGCGGGCGACCCCAGAAGAAGACACAGGTCTCGCCTCGGGCATCAACAACGCGCTTGCGCGCGCAGCCGGCTTGATGGCGGTCGCTTCGCTCGGTGCCGTCRCCGGCGTCGTCTTCGCCAAGGTTTTGGGAACAGCCGCACCCGGTGCGGAGTTCGGCGCCTTTGTCGCGTCACCGCTCGATGCCGCCGCCGAGACGCTCAGGGTATCGGCGACCAACCGTGCCTTTTCAGTGATTGCCGCCATTTCGGCCGCAATGTGTTTTGTTGCGGCAGCGGTTGCCTGGTTCACTCAGCCGTCGTGGAAGAGGGCTGCCGAAAAGCCCGGGACAAGCGCGCGGACAGCTGCCGATTGATGCAATTGCATGAGTTGCGCTAGCACCTTGTTAAGGCTTTGGAGGCATGTCTTGGTTTCGAAAAAGGCGGAAATCATGTCGGCAATCGACAAGAGTCGGCACCAAGGCTTGGGCGAGGCAACGCCGTGGCGCACCGCTATCTGGCGAGGATACATGCCCTACGGAATCTGGCTGCTGCTATGTGTCGTGCTGTTTGCGATAGACACGCAGGTCAATCTCTTCGAGCAACTCTATCAGGTCACGCGCACTTATGAAGCGTGGCAGTTGGACGAATTGCTGTCGCTGCTGCTTTGCGCCGGCATCGTTGCCCTTGTCATGCTCGGCATTCGCACCCGGCAGCTGTCGCGCGAGGTTGCGCGCCGCGAGGCGGCGGAGCGCCTCGCCCATGATACCGCTCGCCATGACCCGCTCACTGGCCTTGCCAATCGTCGCCGCTTCCGCGAGGAAATCCACGCGTCGATCGGCCGATCCAATGGCTCGCCTTCCGGCTGTGCTGTGATCTATATCGACCTGGACGGGTTCAAGCCGGTCAACGACAGGCATGGCCATGCCGCTGGCGACGCGGTGCTGGTCGAGGTGGCGCAGCGGATCGCTAATGCGGCGCCGAAGGGGGCGACTGTTGCCCGGCTCGGTGGCGACGAGTTCGGCGTGGTGCTGCATGATGTCAGCAATACCGAAGCGCTGCTGTTTCTTAGCCAGCGGCTCCAGCGCGACATCGCCAAGCCTATTGAAGCGGAGTCATTGCAGCTGGTCGTAGGTGCCACGATCGGCATCGCGGTCTTCCCCGACGACGGCGGCGATCCAGAAGCCCTGATCGCGGCGGCGGACCGGGCCATGTACATCGCCAAGCGGGCCAAATACGACGCACTCGCAAGTGACGGCATCGCAAGCGTCGCGAGCCGAGCTTAGCCGCTGGCCTTTGCCGTGCTCGCGACCTTCAGCGCGTCCTTGTTTTCGTCCTTGAGCAGATCGTCGATGCGCTCGCGCTCACGCTTGAAGGCTGTCAGTTCATCGCCAGACAACGCGCGGCCGGTAGGCAGGCGCACGCGCATCGGATCGACCTTGGTGCCGTTGACGATCAGCTCGTAATGCAAATGCGCACCGGTGGACAGGCCGGTGGTGCCGACATAGCCGATGACCTGGCCCTGGCGGACGCGAGCGCCCGGAACGACCTCACCTGCAATGCGGCTCTGGTGATTGTAGGATGTCTCGTAGCCATTGGTATGGCGGATGATCGTCTGCTTGCCGTAGCCGCCGGCCCAGCCAGCCTTTTCGACGATGCCATTGCCGGAGGCGATGATCGGCGTGCCGGTGGGGGCTGCCCAATCGACGCCGGTGTGCATTTTGACATAGCCCAGGATCGGGTGCTTGCGGCCGCCGAAGCCGGAGCGGAACCTGCCGTTGGGCAATGGGTTGCGCAGCAGGAACTGACGCGCGCTGCGGCCATCCTCGTCGAAATAGTCGACCGCGCCGTCACTCATCTGGAAACGGTAGAAGTTGCGTGTGTTGCCGCCGAAATTCGCCGAGACATAAAGCAGCTCGGAATCGTCTGATGCCTTGTCGTCGCCGTCCGGCTGCGAAAAGAACACCTCGATGCGATCGGACGGATTGAGCCGCGACTGGAAGTCGACGTCGGAACTCAAGAGCCTGACCAGCTTCTTGGTCATGTCCTGCGACATGCCGTAGGAATAGGCCGCCCGATAGATGCCGTCATAGACTGTGGGCAAGGCACCGCGCGACGTCGAGACCCTTGGCGTGTCATCGAAGGCGGTGGCGATCTCGGGGTTCGGCTCCGGCTCGTCGCCCGGTACGAACTGGTTGCGGTCGTCGAGCGCGATGGTCAGGATATGCTGGGTGCGGTCGTAGACGCTGGTGCGCACGATCTTGCCGACATCGCCGCGAACCTCGAGGCCGATGCGCAGCACGGTGCCGGCTTTGAGTGCTGTGGCGTTGAGCAGGCGCGAGATTGCCTTCGCCATGCCTTGGGCGTCCTCGCCAACATAGCCTGAGTCAGCCAGCGCATCGACGATCTTGCGGTCTTTTTCAAAGGCGATGATGTCTTCGGCATAAGAAAGTGTTTCTGGATCGACGTCGGCGCGGGACGAGACCGAGACATTCTCCGGCACGATCTTGATGCCATAGGAGCCGGCCAGCGTCTGGTCGGCAAAGGCGTCGCCGAAACGCTGCGGGTCGATATAGTGCAATGACGCGACCTGGATATCGCCTTCAGTCAGGTCGCCGCCGGCGTCGCGCACCACCTTTTCGACCTCATTGGCGGAAAGGGCCGAGGTCTCGTCAAAGGCTGCGGTCTCAACTGGGAAGTCGACGGTCTTGAGGCTCATCTCGCTCTCGACCTTGACACCGTAGATCTGGCCGGTCGCAGCTGCGGGTGCCGCTGGCTGTGCGGGGCCATCTTCGGCGAAGACCGTCAGGGGATCGAAAGCGGGGTAGCTGCGTGTCGTGGGATGGCTTGCTGCCAGCGCCATCTTGATCTGCACGAAAGGCATGGTGCGGATCACCTCGCGGTCACCCTGCTTGGTGACCATCGACACTTCCATGCGCCGCCGGTCCTTGGCCTTGGCGATCTGGCGCAGCGGCGCAAGGCGCGTGGTCTTGGCCTTCTGGCCGGCGTCGCCGCCAGCGGCAAGTGTTGCGAGTTCGGCGATCTCGGGTGGGGTCGCCAGCTGCTCGCGCCCGTCGAGGGCAGCAAAAAGTGCCACGCCCATCAAAACGGAGGACGTCACGCCGGTGAGGAAAGTGCCTGACAGCCAACGTGCCGAGACCTCGCGACGGTCCGGGGGACCGGCGCGGCCATCCGCGATAAGCGGCGGCTCATTGCCGAGCTCGGCTATGGTCTGGCACGTATCCTGCATCAAGTACGGTAAATATCCCCGACGCTTTGCGCCCGCTTGCTTTTAGTTGCCAAGACATTTGCCTGTCATGGCGCTCCAAGTCAACGAACCGCGATCCGTCAGCCTGCCCCTCTCTATATAGGGTGCGCGTACAGACTCATTCCGCGCCAGGGCCGCTTCGAGACATCTGCGCGTATTGGGGCGGGAATAGGGCTTCGTGAGCAGCGGTGGGCTTTGTTCATACGATAAGAGAACGCGGAATGCTGCCGGGCACTCTTCTTACATATAGGGGCGCACGGATGGAGCTTGTTTGGTGTTCGCAGTCAGCTGGCCAGAACTCGCCGTGAATCGGTCCTGTATCATTATTTGCCGATCGATTTCGGCCGTGGCCGCCTGTCCTTGTTCGTCCGATTCCTGTTGTTTTGRCTTGGTTTCGCGTTTGGCGCG
>NZ_JBFUKO010000399.1:0-4955 GCF_056400805.1 Aminobacter sp. P4_H6_2 | reverse complement strand
CGTTGTCGCCGAGCATCGGCGGCAGCGGGTCGCCCGGCGCCATGGGGAAGGCTGGAAACGACAATACATTGGTCGGCTTGTCTTTTTGACGCCATTCGGCGTTGAGGCTCTGGATGGCGTCGTCGTCAGTGAAAACCAGGCTCAGCTCGACGCCATCGACGGCCTCCACCTCGGCCTCGGCCAGGGCCGCGGGCACGGCACGGTCGACCAGCGCCCTCAACGCATCTTCACTTGGCCAAGCGCCTTCCTCGATCATCAGGTCGATGTCGAGGCCGCCCTCCGCGACGGAGGACGCCGGTGTCTTCTTGTCAGGCATCACCAAACCGTTCCGATCAACCCTCGGTGCCAAGGCCGCGCGCGACCTTGCCGTCACGGTCATAGGCCCTGACGATCTCGGCGACGAGCGGGTGGCGAACCACGTCGGTGTCGTTGAAGCGCACAGTCACGGCACCCGGCACACCGTCAAGGATGCGCAAAGCTTCGACCAGGCCCGACTTGGTGTTGGGCGGCAGGTCGATCTGGGTCGGGTCGCCGGTAACGATCATGCGCGACCCCTCACCGAGACGCGTCAGGAACATCTTCATCTGCATCGAGGTGGTGTTCTGCGCCTCGTCGAGGATGACGGCGGCGTGCGCCAGCGTGCGGCCGCGCATGAAGGCAAGCGGGGCGATCTCGATGACCTCTGCGGCAATGGCGCGCTCGACCTTGTCGGCCGGCATCATGTCGTAGAGCGCGTCATAGAGCGGACGCAGATAGGGATCGACCTTTTCCTTCATGTCGCCGGGCAGGAAGCCGAGGCGTTCACCCGCTTCCACCGCCGGACGCGAAAGGATGATGCGTTCGACCATGCCGCGTTCGAGCAGCATGGCGGCATGCGCCACCGCGAGATAGGTCTTGCCGGTACCAGCCGGGCCGATGCCGAACACCAGCTCCGACCGCTCGAGCGCGCGCATATAGGCGTCCTGGTTGAGCGAGCGGGCATAGATGGTGCGCTTGCGCGTCGAGATCTGGGCAGCCGCCATCTTGCCCTTGCGCTCAAGTGTCGGCAGCGTCAGCTGGTCGTCGGGGGCAACCGCCATGCGCACAGCACCATCAACGTCGGACTGGGCCACTTCGCCGCCTTTCTGCAGGATGGCATAAAGATGATCGAGCGCGCGGCGCGCCTGTTCGGCTGACGTGGCGCTGCCCTTGATGGTCAGCTGGTTGCCGCGCGAGTGAATATCGACGCCGAGTTTCTGTTCGAGACGGGCCAGGTTCTCGTCGAACTGGCCATAAAGCGCACTGGCTAGCTTGTTGTTGTCGAAGGTCAGTACGATGTGCGCCATGTCAGACGCCCCGGAGGGCAGGTTCTTGAGTTCAGCAGCGCTCAACCGTCTCTCCTCATCTGCCGTACGGCCGCTCAGGCCGTTTCGGCGAACAGGCTGTTGGTGCCTGTCTTCGTGATTCGCACATTGATAATGTCACCGATTTCGCCGGCCTTTTCATCAACAATAACGGGCTGCAGCCAAGGTGAGCGTCCGACGATCTGTCCAGGCTCGCGGCCGGGCTTTTCGATCAGCGTCGAGATGGTCTGTCCGACCAGCCCGTCGGCGAAGGCGTGCTGCTGTTGGGTGATCAACTGCTGCAGCCTTTGCAGCCGTTCGTCCTTGATCTTTTCCTCGACATGGCCGTCCATCTCCGCACCCGGCGTTCCCGGACGCGGCGAATATTTGAACGAATAAGCCGAGGCATAGTTGGTGGCTCGCACGATCTCCATCGTAGCCTCGAAATCCTCATCCGTCTCGCCCGGAAAACCGACGATGAAATCGCCTGACATGGCGATGTCGGGGCGTGCGGCGCGGATGCGCTCGATCAGCTTGAGATAGTCGGCCGCCGTATGCCTCCGGTTCATCGCCTTCAGGATGCGGTCGGAGCCCGACTGCACCGGCAGATGCAGGTAAGGCATCAGCGCGCCCAAATCGCGATGGGCCGCTATCAGCTCGTCGTCCATGTYGCGCGGATGGCTGGTGGTGTAGCGCAGCCTGGCAATGCCGGGGATTTCGGCGAGACGATAAAGCAGCCGCCCAAGGCCCCATTCCTTGCCGTCGGCGCCTTCGCCATGCCAGGCGTTGACGTTCTGGCCCAGCAGCGTGACTTCGCGCACGCCCGCCTCGGCCAGTCGTTCGGCTTCGGTGACGATCTGAGCGACCGAGCGCGACACTTCCGAGCCCCTGGTATAGGGCACCACGCAGAAGGTGCAGAACTTGTCGCAACCCTCCTGCACGGTCAGGAAAGCGGTGACGCCGCGCTTGGCGACCTCGGATTTGCGTGGCTGCGGCAGGTGCTCGAACTTGTCTTCGAGCGAATATTCGGTTTCGACCACCTTCTGCCCGCCGCGCGCCCTGCGCACGACTTCCGGCAGGCGATGATAGGTCTGAGGACCAACGACCAGGTCGACAGCCGAAGCACGGCGAAGGATTTCGCGGCCTTCGGCCTGGGCGACGCAACCGGTGACGCCGACGATCAATTCGCGCCCGCTCTCAGCCCGCTCGGCCTTGAGTTTGCCCAGGCGGCCCAGCTGCGAATAGACCTTCTCCGCTGCCTTTTCGCGGATGTGGCAGGTGTTGAGCAAAATGAGGTCGGCTTCTTCGATGGTCTCGGTCGCCGCATAGCCGTCGGCGGCGAGCGCATCGCTCATGCGCTGCGAGTCGTAGACATTCATCTGGCAGCCATAGGTCTTGATGAAGACCTTCTTGGCAGCGCCCGTTGCCGTCGAGGCCAGTTCCGCTGAGCTTGCCGGGACTATGGTAGAGATATCGTCGAGTTCCATGCGGCGCCTCATAGCGCCTTTCCGAGGCAAAAAACAGCCAGTTTAGGCCGAACGCGCCGGCACCGGCGGCGCGAGCGATTGCAGCATCATTTCGCGCACCCGCTCTTCCATCAGCCGGGTCGCTTCCTTGCGGCTCGACTTGGCCGAAAAATCGATCGGCTCGCCG
Source organism: Aminobacter sp. P4_H6_2 (assembly GCF_056400805.1). NCBI lineage: Bacteria > Pseudomonadati > Pseudomonadota > Alphaproteobacteria > Hyphomicrobiales > Phyllobacteriaceae > Aminobacter > Aminobacter sp. P4_H6_2. The sequence continues at coordinate 1,980 of NZ_JBFUKO010000399.1, read as the reverse complement.
AAGCGGATTTCGACGTCGAGCCCGCCTTCGGCCAGCAACTGTTTGATATGCGGCACCAGATCCATGTCGCCGATCCAGCTGGCGATTGGGCGGTGCTGGCGGCCCAGCGGGATGCCATGGATGCGGGTATAGGCGATCGATACCGGCTGGATCACGACATGCTCGGCGGCACCCTCGGCAATYGCCATCGAAGCCGCACCAAACAGCGTGCTCTTGAACGGCAGCAAAAGGTTCCCGTCGCCAGTGCTGCCTTCGGCAAACAGCACCACGGCATTGCCGGCGGCAAGGCGCTGGGCGATCTCACTGGCCTGGTCGCCCGACTTGCGCTTGCGCTCGCGCTCGATGAACACGGTGCGCTGGAGACGCGACAGAAAGCCGAAGATCGGCCAGCCGTTCAGCTCCGACTTGGCGATGAAGGTGACATCGACCAGCGAGCCGAGCGCCATGATATCGGTCCAGGAAATGTGGTTGGACGCGATCATCAACGGCCGGGTCTCGACCATCCGGCCTACCATGCGCACGCGCATGCCGAGCGCTCTTAGCATGGCGCGGTGCCAGATCTTCAGGATCACGGTTTCCGGCCACAGGCCGGTCTTCATCGAGATGACCTGCAGTGGCACAAGCACCAGTGAGGCCGCAACCATCCAAGAGAGCGCGAGCCCCGTACGGATCTTTCCGATCATGTAGTGCTCGACGCCTTTTTTAACTGGGCTTCTGGCTAGCGAAGATCGAGCCGCATGACAAGCGCACCGGTCGCCCCTTGCGCCGACTGGTAATAATTCGGGCGCTTGCCGACCTCATGAAAGCCGAAGCGGCGATAAAGGCCGATCGCCGGCGCATTGGTCTCATCTACTTCGAGGAACAGCGCCTCGGCGCGCTGGGCATGCAGTTCGCGCAGCACGGCATCCATCAGCCGCCAGCCCAGGCCGTGCCTGCGATGCGACCGCGAAACCGCGATGGTGAGGATTTCGGCCTCGCCCGCCGCCAGCCGCGCCAGCACGAAGGCAATCGGGGCCTCATTGCCGTGGCCGGTTTCGCGCACGGCAAAACCGAAGACGGTGTCCTGCTCAAGCAGCGACGAAAACTCGTCACCGGACCACGGACGTACAAAATCCTCGCGATGAAGCGGTGCCAATGCCGGGCTGTCATCGCGTGAAAGCGGCTGGAGCGCATAGTCGCGGCGCAACGGCCAGAACGGAAGCTTCATTTCTGTTCCCTCGGCAGCACAAACCCAGCCTGCGGCTTGGCATCAGGCGCCCGAAGATAGACCGGCTTCGGCCGCTCACCTGGCTCTTTGCCGGCAGCGAGGCGCGCATAGGTGCCGATGTCGGCAGTCGCACGCAGCGGGCCGAAGGCGAACGCCTTGTCGACCACGACCGCATCGGCGACAAGCTGAGCTGCGGTGCCGGCCAATGCCATCTGCCCAGACGCGGCGATCTCGGCGGCCTCGGCCAGGCTCAGAACCGCCGGCTCCCGCAAGACGTGGCCGGTCTCATCATAGAGCGCCGCATGGATTTCCTCGCGCCCGGCATCGAGTGCGGCGAGCACGGCTATAGGACCGAGCGCATCGCGCGTTTCCTGGGCGAGCGCTTCCAGCGTGGTGACACCAACCGCCGGGATTTTCAGCGCCAGCGAAAAGCCGCGTGCGGCTGAGACGCCGACACGCACGCCGGTGAACGAGCCCGGGCCGGTGGACACGGCGATAAGTCCGAGATCGGCATAAGCGATACCTGCCTGCCCAAGCGCTTCTTCCACCACGCCCATCAGGTGCTCGGCATGGCCCTTGCCGAGGTCGCGCACGCAGCGGCCGAGTTCCTTGGCAGCACCGGTGTCGTAGACAGAGGCGGCACAGAGGCTTGCGGCACAATCGATGGCGAGGAGGGTCATGGGCGACGCCCTGCAATGGTGAGGAAATCACAGTGCTTGTGCACGCCCCCCTCTGGCCTGCCGGCCATCTCCCCCTCAAGGGGGGAGATCAGG
>NZ_JBFUKO010000398.1:0-4957 GCF_056400805.1 Aminobacter sp. P4_H6_2 | reverse complement strand
GATTCCCTGCTACCCCTGTGGTTCGTTCTCGGCCTTGGCTATTCGGTCGCGCAAACGCCGGCGGGCCGGCTGCTCAGGCGTTCGTCGCGCCCGGAAGACAGGCCGGCATTGTTTGCCGCGCAGTTTGCGCTTTCCCATGCCTGCTGGCTGATCGCCTATCCGCTGGCCGGCTGGCTCGGCGTGACCGTCGGCCTGTCCCAGACCTTTGTCATCATGGCTGGTATCGCCGCTGTTGCGGTGGCGGTGGCCGTATTGATGTGGCCGGCTTCCGATCCCGATATCGTGGGCCATCACCATGATGACCTTGCCGAGGACGATCCGCATTGGACGGAGGGCGCGCATCGCCATGGACGCCGGCATGCCCACGGCTTCGTCATCGACACGCTGCATCCGCAATGGCCGCGCGAGCGCTGACGAGAACCTGGTGCTCTTTCCAACCCTTGGTGGTCGATCAGGCTTTGCGTTATGATCTGTGCAGCCGAGATGGGGACCTGCGGTTATGCGGGATGCAGCCAGCCTGAGGGAACTGCCGACTCCAAGCCTGATCCTCGATGAGGCGATCATGCTCCGAAACATCGAACGCCTCGACAATAGACTGGCTGGATTGAATGTTTCGGGCCGACCGCATCTCAAGACGATCAAGTCGGTCGATGCCGCCAAACGAGTTCTCAGGAATGCCAGCTCGGCGACGGTCGCGACGCTGAAGGAGGCCGAAGTCTTTGCTGGCGCCGGCGTCACTGATCTTCTCTATAACGTCGGCATTTCGCCGCAAAAACTGCCGCGCGTTCTGTCCCTGCGAGCCAAGGGCTGCGACCTTGTCGTAACCCTCGACTCGATTGCCCAGGCAAGTGCCGTTGCCGCAGCGTCGCGCCAGGCGGGCGAGGCGATACCGGCCCTGATCGAGATCGATTGTGATGGCCATCGTTCGGGGCTGCGCCCGGATGATCCCGCCATCGTCGAGATAGGGCGTATATTGACAGACGGTGGCGCGGAACTGCGCGGTGTCGTGACTCATGCCGGCGAGAGCTACGGCGCGCGCGGCGAGGCAAGCCTGGTCGAATTCGCCGAACAGGAGCGTCGCGCGGTATTGACGGCAGTGGAAATACTGAAGCGCGCTGGCCTGGCCTGTCCGGTCGTCAGTGTCGGTTCGACGCCGACCGCGCATTTTGCCCGCGACCTGACCGGTGTGACCGAGGTGAGGGCGGGTGTCTATGTCTTCTTTGACCTCGTCCAGGCAGGCATAGGTGTATGCACGCTGCAGGACATTGCCCTGTCGGTGCTGACAACCGTCATCGGCCATCAACACGAGCGCGGCTGGATCATGATCGATGCCGGCTGGATGGCGCTGTCGCGCGATCGCGGCACCGCATCGCAAGCCGTTGACCAGGGTTACGGCGTGGTCTGCGACATCGAGGGGCGCGTGCTTGAAGACCTTATCGTCGCGGCCACGACCCAGGAACACGGCGTCATTGCGGTGCGGCCCGGCAGCGAGGCAAAGCTTCCCGATCTCGCGGTGGGCGAGATGTTGCGCATCCTGCCCAACCATGCCTGCGCTACTGCCGCGCAGTTCGACGGCTACGACGTGCTGGCCGCTGGTGGCGGGCTGGGCCACTGGCCACGTTTTCGCGGCTGGTGACAGGCTGGCATAGCGCCCGTGCCGCAGTGACTTTGCGGCGGCATTGTGGCATGGCGCCACGATGAAGAGCATGCGGCTCATTTTGCGGGACAGGCTTGCGACCGGCGCCATCGCCGGCATGATCGCGTTCCTGCTGCTTTTCCAAGCGCTGCTTTCAGGTGCCGCGTCCGGCGCCATGGCGGCCTCTGCCGCCGACCCGCTCGGCGTCATCTGCACCATGGACGGCATGGCCCCTGCGAGCGGCGACAAGCAGCCTGTCMGCAGCCCCGCCGAATGCCCCTGCGGCACGCTCTGCCAGCTGGCGGTGGCGACTGCTCCCGGCCTGCCGGGCGAACAGCTTGCCTTCATCCTCAACCGGCCGGAGGCGGATGGCACTGTTATTGCCGTACTGGCTGAGCCCGTTCGGCAGGGCCTGCGCGGGCTGATCGCCGAGGCAAGGGCACCACCAACGATCTCCATCTGACGTCGAACCGATCAAGGCCGTTCAAGCGGCCTGACTTCCACGCTTATGGAGACAACAATGTCCGAAATGACCCTCGGACGGGAGAGCAGCGCTGTGGCTGCGCGCTCGCCGTCCAATCTTTTTCGCGCCGTCTGGCGCTGGCACTTCTATGCCGGCCTTCTGGTGCTGCCTTTCATGATCAGCCTCGCCGTGACCGGCGCTCTTTATCTTTTCAAGGATGAGATCGACGCGCTCGTCTATTCCGACCTGAAGCGTGTCGAGATTTCAGAAGGCAAGGCCGCACCCTCTGCGATGGTTGTCGCAGCGCTCGCGGCTCATCCTGGCACCGCCGTCAAATTCACCGACGCCGCTTCACCGACAGGTTCGGTGGAGATTACCGTCAAGACGGAAACCGAGGGCAAGCTTGCGGTTTATGTGAACCCTTATAGCGGAGAGGTGCTGGGCGCGCTGCCCGATCGCGGCACGATCATGTGGATGGTGCGCTATCTGCACAGCCTCAAATATTTCGGCGACACCGCCCGCATGCTGATCGAACTCGCCGCCGGCTGGTCGATCCTGCTGGTGGCGACAGGGATCTATCTCTGGTGGCCGCGCGGAAAGTCGGGCGGTGTCGTCACCGTGCGGGGCAAGCCGAAAAACCGCATGTTCTGGCGCGACACCCACGCGGTGACAGGCATCTTCGTCGGCTTCTTCATCGTCTTTCTGGCGATCACCGGCATGCCGTGGTCGGGCGTGTGGGGCGAAAAGGTCAATGAATGGGCCAAYGGCAACAATTTCGGCTATCCCGCCGGCGTGCGGGTGGCCGTGCCGATGTCCGACGAGCATCTCAACCATGTCGCCAAGACGTCGTGGTCGCTCGAGCAGGCGCAGATGCCGCAATCGACAGCCGAGCATGCAATGGCGCCCATAGGTCTCGACGTGGCGGTCGCGACCTTCGACAAGCTTGGCCTGCATCGCGGCTATGCCGTCAACATTCCAGCGACGCCGGAAGGCGTCTACACTGGCTCGGTCTATCCCGACGATGCGAGCCAACAGCGCGTTGTCCATCTCGAACAGTATAGTGGCAAGCCGCTGATCGACATGGGCTTTGCCGATTACGGCCCGCTCGGCAAATGGCTGGAATGGGGCATATCAGTGCATATGGGCCAGGAGTTCGGCCTCGCCAATCAGCTGGTGCTGCTGGCTGCCTGCCTGGGCATCGTCTTGCTTGCCGTGTCGGCCGCCGTGATGTGGTGGAAGCGGCGCCCGGCCAGTTCGTTTGGCGTGCCGCCGCTGCCCACCGACCGGCGCGTGTTTCGTGGACTGATCGCGATTCTGGCTGTCGGCGGCATCCTGTTTCCGCTGGTCGGCATCTCGCTGCTGGTCATGCTCGCGCTCGACTGGCTCGGCACCCGGGCGATGAAGCCGGCCTGATCCAACCGGCCGCCGTGGCGACGCGGCGGCCGGTTACTTCGCCAGCGTGTTCTTGTAGACCTTGCCGTCCTTCATGATGATGGAAAAATTCTTGTCGGAGTCGGCGACAAGTTTGAGGTCTTCCAGCGGATTGCCTTCGACAAGCAGGAGGTCGGCGAGCGCGCCTTCCAAGACGACGCCGAGCTTGCCGGGATAGGGGTTGATGAAGCCCGACAGCGCCATCAGCTCGCCATTGTCGCCGGTCGCCATCTTGAGTGCTTCGGCCGGCGTGTACCATTTGGCGAGGCTCGCCAGTGCTGCGCCTTGACGGCTGGCAGCGGCCGGGTCGAACAGGATGTCGGCGCCGAAGGCAGTCTTGACCTTGTATTTCCTGGCCAGCCGGTAGGCGTTGTCGGTACCGTCGAACACCTGCTTGGCCCGTCTCTGGGACGACGGGTCCATGCGCGCAAAGACGTCCGGGTCATAGGTCAGCGGCTGCAGGCTCCACCAGATACCCTTTTCGGCCATCAGCTTGACTGTTGCCTCGTCAAGCAGCTGGCCATGGTCGATGACCTTGACGCCGGCGCGGATCGCCTGCTGGACCGAGGGCGGGGTGTAGGCATGCACGGTGACATAGGTGCCCCAGTTCTCGGCCGCCTCGACCGCCGCACGAAGCTCCGGCTCGGTGTACTGAATGGATTCGATCGGATTGTGCGCAGGCGAGTTGACGCCGCCGCCGGCCATCAGCTTGATCTGGCTCGCGCCCAGCCTGAGTTGTTCGCGTGCGCGCAGCCTGACCTCGTCGGGGCTGTCGGCGATGGCCGCGATGCCTTCGCGCTCGGAAAAACTCAGCGGTCCTCCGGGGATCCGGGGAAGTTCGTAGAGAAAGCGGAAGTCGCCATGTCCGGAGGTCTGCGAAATCATCGCGCCCGAGGGATAGATGCGCGGGCCAGGCGTGACGCCTTCGTCGATCGCACGCTTGAGCCCGAAGACCGGCCCGCCGAGATCGCGGATGGTGGTGAAGCCGCGCATCAGCGTCGCCTCCGCCTGGCGCGCCGCCAGCAATTGCAGATAGGCGGGGTCGGCCGTCATCAACAGCGGTTGCGGTGTGGCGGCCATGAAGGCGTGCCAGTGGGCGTCGATCAGCCCTGGCATGAGCACGCGGCCATTGCCGGCAATCACTTTTGCCTCGCCGCCGGCCTCGATCGGCGCTTGTGAAATCCGCTCGATGATGTTGCCCCTGACCAGGACGTTTGATGGGGCCGAAAGCGTCGCGCTCTTGCCGTCGAAGATGCGGACGTTTTCGAACAGGGTCACGTCGGTGGTCACAAGGGGCGGGGGAGGTGCTGTCTCCAGATCGTCGAGGGCAAAACTGGCCTGGCCAAATCCGAGCAGAAACCCAAGCGCGGCCAGCGGCAGTCGAAATGTCGTAATCTGCTTGTGAAACATATCTGTCCCCCGATGGA
>NZ_JBFUKO010000397.1:0-4958 GCF_056400805.1 Aminobacter sp. P4_H6_2 | reverse complement strand
GTTGTCGCCAGTCCACTCCATCGTGTTCTGGGCATTGAACTGCCAAGTCTCGTACCCGTAGTTCGAAACGCAAACAACCGCGAACGAACCTGGGCTACATGCCGACCGTAGGTCGGCGTTGCGCTGTTCGTTGTGGGTGTTGGAGTAGGACGCCGTCACCTTTACGTCGGCCATGTCATTGTCGGCGAACGGATTCTCGTACGACACAATCGCCGTCCGATCGACGACGTGGCGATCGACCAGACCGAAGAAGGACGCCGTGCTGGTTTGCGACAGTTGCTGGTCGTCAAGATCGGAATCCCACTGCTGGTAGGACGCCCGCAATGTGCCTTCTTCTCCGACCTTGAAGGTGCCTTTGGCGAGACCCGACCAAGCCTTGAAGTTCGTGCCGAGAACGTCGCTTCCATCGCCGGAAGTGTAGACGCCGGAGGCGCGATAATTGCCGGTGAGCAGGAACTCGGCGTTTTCGCCCATGCGCTGGGCCAGCACCGTCGACGTCAGATAGCCGTTGCCGTTGCTGTTCCAGGAAACTTTCTGGCGCAGCGCGCCGGTCTGGCCATCGGCAATGAAGTCGGAGGCGTCCTTGGTTTCAAAATTGATTACGCCGCCGAGTGCGCCCGATCCATAGAGTGTGGACGAGGCCGGGCCGCGCAGCACTTCTACGCGTTTGTACAGCTCAGGCTCGGAGAAAAAGGATCCGAGCCGGTACTGCTCATAGAACTTCTGCACGCCATCTACGTTGACGATGATACGGCCGCCGTCGCCGGTATTCTCGGGGGCGCCGATGCCGCGGATGTTGAAGCTCTGGCCAAGTAGCCTGTCTGAGCCGGTGACGTTAACCCCCGGTATCGCGCGAATAATGTCGCCGATCATCTCAGGTTGCAGTTGGTCTATGTCCGCTTGCTCAAGCACGGAGACGGCCTGCGGTGTGTCGATAGCGACTTTTTCCTGGCCGGCACCGACGATCAGGCGCTGCAGTACGGTTACGCGCCCCTTCTTATCCTGTTCATTCGTTTGCGTTTCCTGCGCTTTGGCGTTTTGCAATCCCACCAGCAACGCYATCGCCGCTCCGCCCAGCAGAGCAGCCTTGTTCCGAGCAACCAGCCCCATATCCCAACTCCAAAATGTCCCTGCTGGCTTGCTTGGCGCTTGCTTGCATTTTTTCGTCCGCCCGACACGTCTTAAATCTTGACTCGATCAGTCCGGTATTGCACTGACTAGTAAACATGATTGATCGAGTCAACAAATTGATTTGACCTCATGGCCACGACCGGACTGAGCCGGCGCGGCGGCCGGATGAAGGAGTGAAATGAGATGAATTCACACAATCCGAACCATTTCCGTTCTGGCCAATTCCGGCACGGATACCGCAGGCCGGAAGGTCAGGTCGCGGCGCGTCCGATCGCTGGTTCGCTCGCGGTCAGGACACTGACCAGCGAGTCGCTGTTTCTCGGCGATTTCGAGATCGGCATCGATCATGGCGGCGCTCTCTACCGCCTGAAGATTACCCGTCAGGGCAAGCTCATTCTCAACAAGTAGGTGTTATCCAATGGACCAGCGCGTAAAGCCCGCCCCGCATGACATCCGGTGGGCGCGGACCGACAACCCGAAAATGCGCGAGCGCGATCTCGCCAGCCAGCTTGGTATTTCAGAAGCGGAGCTGGTGGCAGCACATTGTGGCGAGGGCGTCGTTCGCATCGAGCCGAGCGCCAACGACCTGCTGACAGGGCTCGAGGCGGTCGGCGAGGTCATGGCACTGACCCGCAATGAAAGTGCTGTGCACGAAAAGATCGGCGTCTACGACAAGGTGGTGCCGGGCAAGCATGCCGCCATGGCACTGGGCGAAAACATCGACCTTCGCATCTTCCCAAGCACCTGGGCGCATGGTTTTGCCGTCGAAAAGCGAGACGGCGACGATATTCGCCGCAGCTTGCAGTTCTTCGATGCCGCAGGCGTCGCCGTACACAAGGTGCATCTTCGCCCGTCGTCCAATCTCTACGCTTATCAGAACCTGGTCGAGGCTCTCGGCACCGACAACCAGGACCCGTTGATCACCACTGTTGCCGCGGTCGCCGAAAAACCTGTCAGCGACGGCTCGGCTAGCGTCGATGAACTGCGCCAGCGCTGGAGCACCATGACCGACGTGCACCAATTCTTCGGCATCCTGCGCTCGCTCAAGCTTGGCCGACAGCAGGCCATGCGCATGGTCGGAGGCGACTATGCCTGGACGCTGGACAAGGACGCGCTGCCCGCCATGTTCAACCAGGCGGCCGAGAGCGAACAGCCTATCATGTGCTTCGTTGGCAACCACGGCTGCATCCAGATCCACTCCGGTCCGGTGAAGAACATCAAGCCGATGGGGCCGTGGATCAATGTGCTCGACGAGACTTTCCATCTGCACCTGCGTCTCGATCACGTCCACGAACTGTGGGCGGTGCGCAAGCCGAACACGGATGGCCATGTCACTTCGGTCGAGGCCTATGACGCCAATGGCGAGATGATCATCCAGTTCTTCGGCAAGCGGAAGGAAGGCGAAGGCGAGCGCGAGAGCTGGCGCAACCTCGCTGAAAACCTGCAGCGCGCATCCCAGCAGCAGGCGGCGTGAGGAGAACGATGATGTCGGCACCCCAAAGGCTCGCACGCGCGGGCGCACTAGGCCTGTCGCTGTTGCTTTCGACAACCATCGCAAGTCTCGCCATCGAAGGCGTGTCGGTTCTACCCGACCGCTCGCGCGTGGCTTCGGTCGGGGGCTCGATCACCGAGATCGTCTATGCGTTGGGGGAGCAGGGTACGCTCGTCGCCCGCGATTCGACCAGCGTCTATCCGGAAGCGGCGTTCAAGCTTCCAGATGTCGGTTACATGCGGGCGCTTTCGCCCGAGGGCGTTTTGTCGGTCAACCCGTCCGGCATCCTGGCCCTTGAGGGCAGTGGTCCGAAGGAAGCGCTCGACGTGCTCAAGAAGGCGAGCATTCCCTTCATCTCGGTGCCCGAAGGTTTCACCCACAAGGGTATCGTCGAAAAAGTCCTGGTGGTTGGCAAGGCACTTGGTGCTGACGCAAAGGCCGAAACGCTTGCCGCCGAGATCGACAAGCAACTCAGCGACGCTGAAGCTCTGACCAAGGATATTCCGCAGGCTGAGCGCAAGCGCGTGCTGTTCATCCTGAGCTTGCAGGGCGGCAAGATCCTTGCTTCGGGCAGCAGCACGGCTGCCGACGGCATCATAGCACTCGCTGGCGGGGTCAATGCGGTCGAAGGTTTCTCCGGCTACAAGCAACTCACCGACGAGGCGGCGATCACCGCTAAACCCGACATCATCCTGATGATGGATCGCGAGGGGCAACTCGCCATCGGCGATGCCGATCTGTACGCCCACCCAGCCATCGCATCGACGCCAGCTGGACAGGCCAAAAAGGTAATCCGCATGGACGGCGCCTATCTGCTCGGCTTCGGCCCGCGCACTGCCGGTGCGATCAAGGATCTGGCCGTTGCGCTCTATGGCGACGCGGTTAAGAAATAGGGTCGGGAACGTGGTGGATGAAAAGATCGCCGGCCTGACCGGCGAAGACAAGGGTGGCCGCCATGTCAATGGCGACCGCTCCGCGCGAGCATTGCTCGCCATTGGCGTGCTTGCCGTGGTTCTGGCCGTCACAGCGCTGTTCAGCCTGACCTGGGGCGCTTCAGACGCCTCGGCACTCGGGCTCATCGGCAACTGGCTGTTTGGCGCAACGCCTGCCAACGAAGCGCTGTCGGTGCGTGACAGTATCATCGTCTACGACATCCGCTTGCCGCGCATCATCCTGGGCGTGCTTGTGGGCGCGGCACTCGCCGTGTCAGGCGCTGTCATGCAGGGCCTGTTCCGCAATCCGCTTGCCGACCCCGGCCTGGTCGGCGTGTCGGCGGGTGCCGGGCTTGGCGCGGTTTCGGTGATCGTGCTGGGCGGGACTTTTCTCGCGCCTTTCACGGCTCTGCTGGGTAGCTACGCGCTGCCGCTTGCTGCCTTCGGCGGCGGGCTTGTCACGACGATCATCCTCTACAATGTCGCGACACGGCAGGGCCGCACCTCGATTGCCACCATGCTGCTGGCCGGTATCGCGCTCGGTGCCATGGCGATCGCTCTGACCGGCATCCTTGTCTACATGGCCGACGACCGGCAGTTGCGCGACCTGACGTTCTGGCAGCTTGGCTCGCTCGCTGGCGCAACCTGGCTGAAGATCGCCGCAGCGGGACCGATCATCGTGCTTGCGCTTGCGACCACGCCGTTCCTGGCCAAGGGGCTCAACGCGCTGGCGCTTGGGGAGGCGACGGCAAGCCACCTCGGCGTTCCAGTGCAACGGCTGAAATATGTGGCGATCGTTGCTGTGTCGGCCGCAATCGGGGCGTCGGTAGCCGTCAGCGGCGGCATTGGTTTCATCGGCATTGTCGTGCCGCATTTGCTGYGCCTGGCGATCGGACCTGACAACCGCTACTTGCTGCCGGCCTCGGCCCTTCTGGGCGCCTGCCTGCTGCTGCTCGCGGATGCGGTCAGTCGCACCATCGTAGCGCCGGCCGAATTGCCGATCGGCATCGTCACGGCTGCCGTTGGCGGGCCGTTCTTCCTGTGGATTCTGTTGYGCAAGCGCGGCATCGTCGATCTTTGACGGCGTCTGGTGAGATTGAGAAAATGATCGAAGCACGCCAAGTCTCGGTGTCGATTGGCGCCACACGGATCGTCAGCGATGTCGATTTCACCGTTCGCCCCGGTGAGCTTGCGGCAATTGTCGGGCCAAACGGCTCCGGCAAGACCACTTTCCTAAAGGCGCTGACCGGTGAACTGCCTTATTCCGGCAACGTCTCGCTCAATGGCCGCAATGCCGCCTCGCTGAAGCCGTGGGAGGCTGCAAGCATTCGTGCGGTGTTGCCGCAGTCGACGGCGCTGTCATGTACGGTCACGGTCCGCGAGATCGTCAAGCTTGGCTTGAC
>NZ_JBFUKO010000396.1:0-4979 GCF_056400805.1 Aminobacter sp. P4_H6_2 | reverse complement strand
GATCCGCACGGTGCTCAACCAGGCGCTGTCGCGCATGGGGCACGACGTCCGCGTCACCTCCAATGCCGCGACGCTATGGCGCTGGGTGGCGGCCGGCGAGGGCGATCTGGTGATCACCGACGTGGTCATGCCCGACGAAAATGCCTTCGATATGCTGCCGCGCATCAAGAAGGCCCGGCCAGAACTGCCCGTCATCGTCATGAGCGCGCAAAACACCTTCATGACGGCCATCCGCGCGTCGGAAACCGGCGCCTACGAATATCTGCCGAAGCCCTTCGACCTCACCGAATTGCTCAGCATCGTCAACCGGGCGCTCACCGAGCCGCGCCGGCCAAAGATCGACCAACGCCACGACGACCAGCCTGAAACCATGCCGCTGGTCGGGCGCTCGGCTGCGATGCAAGACATCTACCGCATGCTCGCCCGCATGATGCAGACGGATCTAACCGTCATGATTTCAGGCGAATCAGGCACCGGCAAGGAGCTGGTGGCGCGCGCGCTCCATGAATATGGCCGCCGCCGCAACGGTCCGTTTGTTGCCATCAACATGGCCGCAATCCCGCGCGACCTCATCGAATCCGAGCTGTTCGGCCACGAAAAGGGTGCCTTCACCGGGGCGCAAAACCGCTCGACTGGACGTTTCGAACAGGCCGACGGCGGTACGCTGTTCCTCGACGAGATCGGCGACATGCCGATGGAGGCGCAGACAAGGCTGCTGCGCGTGCTGCAGCAGGGCGAATACACGACAGTCGGCGGGCGCACCCCGATCAAGACCGATGTGCGCATCGTGGCTGCGACCAACAAGGACCTCCGGACCCTCATCAATCAGGGCCTGTTCCGCGAGGATTTGTTCTATCGTCTCAATGTTGTGCCGCTTCGCCTTCCAGCATTGCGCGAGCGTTCGGAAGACGTTCCAGACCTTGTCCGCCACTTCTTCAAACAGGGCGTGAGCGAAGGGCTGCAGGCCAAGCATATCTCATCTGGCGGTGTTGAGCTGATGAAGCGCTATCCGTGGCCGGGCAACGTGCGCGAGCTGGAAAACCTGGTGCGCCGGCTGGCGGCGCTTTATCCGCAGGACGAGATTTCGGCCGAAATCATCGAGTCCGAACTCAAGACCGGCGAACAGCCTGTCGTGCCAGGCGGCAACCTCATTCCCGACGATCTGCCGGTCGGCCAGGCGGTCGAGCATTTCCTCCAGCGCTATTTTGCCATGTTTGCCGGCGACCTGCCGCCGCCCGGTCTCTACCAGCGCATTCTGGCCGAGGTCGAATACCCCCTCGTGCTGGCCTCGATGACGGCGACGCGCGGCAACCAGATCAGGGCCGCGGAGCTTCTGGGACTCAACCGCAACACCCTGCGCAAGAAGATCCGCGAGCTCGGCGTCAACGTCTTCAAGTCGTCCCGGCCCGCCTGACGCGACGAAGGCCAAACGTTAATCTGTCGAAAGCCTGCCGAAACATTTCGCTTGCGTCGAAAATGTTGCATAATCGCCACAATGCGTTGCATAGATGCGCCGCAATCAATGTCTTTACACGGCAGCATGGCGAGCCAGGCACAACCTCAGAACGAAACGCTCTTTCCCGAACGGGGCCGGCAGGAAGGTCGTCGCCTTCTTGCGCTTCCGGGCGTGGTGGCGATCGCTGCCGCTTTGGTTTCGGCTGCGGTGTCGTTCGCCATCCTCGTTGGCGTCACGCCGATCACGCCTGATTCGACGACGACACTTGCGCTCATCGGCATCAACGCAGTGTTCGTCCTGATCCTCATCGGACTGATCGTCGTCGAAATCCAGCGCATCGCCATGGCTCGCCGGCATGGCAAGGCGGCGTCGCGGCTGCATGTACGCATCGTCACCATGTTTGCGCTGGTGGCGGCATTGCCGGCATTGCTGGTTGCCATCGTTGCGTCGATCACGCTGGATATCGGCCTCGACCGCTGGTTCGAGATCAGGACGAGGACCATCATCAATTCCTCGCTGTCGATCGCCGAAGCCTATGTCCAGGAAAATGCGCGCAATCTGCAGAGCACGACATTGTCGATGGCCAACGACCTCGACAATGCGCGCTCTCTCTACGGTCTCGACCGCAGCGGCTTCCTCGATTTCATGGGCAGGCAGGCGCAATTGCGCGCACTTGCCCACGCAGCGCTGATCAGGCCTGACGGTTCGTTTGTCATGAGTGCCAAGACCGGTGCTGACYTTGCCATGCCTGAGCCGCCGCAGGCGGCGGTGGAAGCTGCCGCCGACGGCAAGCCGGTGCTGATCGATCCGCGGACGCGCAATATCGTCGGCGCCATCGTCAAGCTGCGCGAGATCGAAGGGCTCTACCTCTACACGATCCGGCTGGTCGATCCTGATGTGATCAGGGCACGCCAGATCGTTACCGCCAATACCGACGAATATCGCGACCTCGGCGCCAACCGGCGCACGACGCAAATTGCCTTTGCGCTGCTTTATCTCGGCCTGACGCTGATCGTGGTCTTGTCGGCGATCTGGACCGGCATCGCGGTCGCCGACCGCCTTGTGCGGCCAATCCGCCAGCTTATCGGCGCTGCGGACGAGGTGGCGACTGGCAATCTGGACGTTTCGGTGCCTGTGCGCCAATCGGATGGCGATGTCGGCGCGCTCAGCGACACGTTCAACAACATGCTGCTTGAGCTCAAGTCGCAGCGTAACGAAATCCTGACCGCCAAGGACGTCATCGATGAGCGGCGACGCTTTTCGGAAGCCGTGCTTTCGGGCGTGACCGCGGGCGTCATCGGCGTCGATCCCTATGGCATCATCACCATCGTCAATCCGTCGGCTGAGGAGATGCTGGCGATCTCGGCGTCCGAGTCGCTCGGCCAGAACCTGTCGATCCTGTTGCCGCATGTCGGCCGTGTCTTTGAAATCGGGCGCAAGTCGGGCCGTGCCGTCTATCGCGAGCAGGTGACTTTTTATCGCGCCGGTGCCGAGCGCACGTTCAACGTCCAGGTGACGGTCGAGGAAGGCGAGAGCGAAGTCGGCGACAAGTCTTATGTCGTAACGATCGACGACATTACCGATCTCGTGACCGCCCAACGCACTTCCGCCTGGGCGGATGTGGCCAGGCGCATCGCCCATGAGATCAAGAACCCGCTGACCCCGATCCAGCTGTCGGCCGAACGTCTCCGCCGCCGCTACGGCAAGGTGATCACCGAGGACCGCGAGGTCTTCGACCAGTGCACCGAGACGATTATCCGGCAGGTCGGCGACATCGGCCGTATGGTCGACGAATTCTCCGCCTTTGCGCGCATGCCGAAGCCGGAAATGAAGGTGACCGACATTCGCGAGCCGCTGCGCGAAGCCTCGTTCCTTGTCGAGGTCAGCCGTGCCGACATCGCCTTCGAACGCGACATCACCGCCGGTCCGCTCAAGGGAACCTTTGACAGCCGCCTAATGGCCCAGGCCTTCGGCAATGTCATCAAGAACGCTGCCGAAGCGATCGAGGCGGCAGAGCGCCATACCGGCGAACCCGGCGTTATTAAAATCCGAGCGCGCCGGGACGGCAACTCGATCCGGATCGATGTCATCGACAACGGCAAGGGCCTGCCGCGCGAAAATCGTCAACGGCTTCTCGAGCCCTATATGACGACCCGCGAGAAGGGCACGGGCCTCGGCCTCGCTATCGTCAAGAAGATTGTCGAGGACCACGGCGGAAGATTGGAACTTCACGACGCACCAGCCGATTTCCACGGCGGGCGCGGCGCGATGATCAGCATGATCCTGCCTGCGACAGCCGAAGAGGCTGCGGCACCCAAGGGGGCCGGGGACACAGTGCAGGTCAGAGAAAACGAAAAGGTCAGAAATGGCATCTGATATTCTCATCGTTGACGACGAGGAAGACATCCGCGAACTGGTCGCAGGCATTCTGAGCGACGAGGGCCATGAAACCCGTACTGCGTTCGATGCCGACAGCGCGCTTGCCGCAATTGCGGACCGTGCGCCGCGTCTGGTTTTCCTCGACATCTGGCTTCAGGGGTCGCGGCTCGACGGGCTGGCATTGCTCGACGAGATCAAGACCTTGCACCCCAGCCTGCCCGTCGTGATGATCTCGGGCCACGGCAACATCGAGACCGCGGTCTCGGCGATCCGGCGCGGCGCCTATGATTTCATCGAAAAGCCGTTCAAGGCCGACCGGCTGATCCTGATCGCCGAGCGCGCGCTCGAAACCTCGAAGCTCAAGCGCGAGGTTTCTGACCTCAAGATGCGCAGTGGTGAAACGCACGACCTGATCGGCATGTCGTCGGCGATGAGCCAGCTGCGTCAAACCATCGATCGTGTCGCGCCGACCAACAGCCGCATCATGATCATCGGACCGTCGGGTTCCGGCAAGGAGATGGCGGCACGCGCCATCCACGCTTTGTCGGCACGCAAGACCGGCCCGTTCGTCGCGCTTAACGCTGCGACCATCACGCCCGAGCGCATGGAGATCGAGCTGTTCGGCACCGAATCGAACGGTGGCGAGCGCAAGGTCGGCGCTCTGGAAGAGGCCCATCAGGGTATCCTTTACCTCGACGAAATCGCCGACATGCCGCGCGAGACGCAAAACAAGATCCTGCGCGTTCTGGTCGAACAGCAGTTCGAGCGCGTCGGCGGCACCAAGCGGGTAAAGGTCGATGTGCGCATCATCTCGTCGACGGCACAGAACCTGGAGGCGATGATTGCCGAGGGTCGTTTCCGCGAGGACCTCTATCATCGCCTTGCTGTCGTGCCGGTGATGGTGCCGGGACTCGCCGAGCGCCGGGAAGACATTCCTTATCTCGTCGACAATTTCATGAAGCAGATGGCCAAGCAGGCCGGCATCAAGCCACGCCGCATCGGTGATGACGCACTGGCCGTGCTCCAGGCCCACAATTGGCCAGGCAACGTTCGCCAGCTGCGCAACAATGTCGAGCGCTTGCTGATCCTTGCGCGCAGCGACAATCCCGAGCAGCCGATCACCGCCGACCTGCTGCCGTCAGAG
>NZ_JBFUKO010000395.1:0-4987 GCF_056400805.1 Aminobacter sp. P4_H6_2 | reverse complement strand
GCAGAAGGGCCTCTACCATTTCGACTCCGTCAGCGCGTCGATGGAAAGGGTTTTCTTGGCGTCATAGACGCGGATCGCAAAGGCCAGCATGACTGCAGTCACTGAAAAGCCGATGACGATGGCGGTGACCACCAATGCTGCAGGTATGGGGTCGACGGCGCGTGAGGTCGCTTCTCCAATGCCGAGCGCCTTGTCGATGATTGGGGCGGTATGTCCGGTGACGTAGCCAGTCGCGACCATGACGATATGCAGCCCGGTGTCGATCAGGCTGAAGCCGATGATGATGCGCAGGATGTTGCGGTGCCTTAGCATGCCCCACATGCCGATCAGCACGAGCAAAAAACCTGTTGCCAAGAGAATGTGGGAAACCGGCAGGCTCATGGCGATCCCTCGCGGCTAGCTGCGGAAACGGTCGATGATGACGCTGAGTTCAGCGCCGACCTTGATGCCGAGCAAAGTAGATATCAGCGGAATCGCGCCGGCGCTGAACAGCGCACCGAATTCGCCTTTGGGCARGATGTGGCTGTCAAGGAAACCTGCGGCGAAGATAAGTCCGAGTATTCCGATCGAGACATAGAGCACACCGGCCAGCGATTCCGTGATGCTCAGGAAGCTGTGGCTCAGTCGCGATGACGGTTTGGCGAGCAACAGCAGCATAACCGCAGAAGCGACGACCGCGCCGCCCTGAAAGCCGCCTCCGGCCGAAAGATGCCCGTTCATGATGACATAGGCCCCGAACAGGAAGATCAGCGGCAAGATGACCTCGGCTCCATTTTCTACCAGTTCACTGGCGCGGCGAGGCTCCGGTTCTGGTTCGTGCTCTTCTTGCTGGGTGCCAGGCTTGCCGGCGAGAAGAATGCCGACACTGGCGGCGACCATGAACAGCACGGCGACCTCTCCGAGCGTATCGAAGCCGCGGAAGGTGATGAGAATGCCGGTGACGACATTCGGCGCCCCAAGCTGCTGCGGCACGACGGTCAGATAGTGTTCGGCGAGTGCCGAAACGCTCTGCCGTTCACTGTAATCACCCACCATGCGGGCAAAGATGCCCCCGAATATCAGCACGGCAAGTAACGAGAACGCGCGCTTCATTCCGGATTGCCCTCCTTGGCGTCGTCCTCGTCGCGCAAGGCGTCGACCATGGTTGAGGGCGCCATCGGCGTGCGGATTGCGTGCGCAGCTCGGGACAGGGCGTGCGACGACAGCGGATTGGTCATCAGCACGAAATAGGCGATGATCAAAAGCTTGAGGGCCCAGTCGGGATGGTAGATGCCGAGGCCTGCCAAAACCAGGATGTTGCCTAGTGTCGAGGCCTTGGTGCCAGCCTGGATGCGGGTGAAGGTGTCGGGCATGCGCAGCAAGCCAAGGCCGGCCGAAAACAGGAAGAATGCGCCCACGAGCACGACGATGCTGCCAATCAGCTCGGCCATGTCATCCCTTTCCGCCGCCGGTGCGGCGGATTGCGTAAAGGAAGATCAGCGTCGCAAGGCCGGAACCGATGGCCGCTTCCGCCATGGCGACATCGGGTGCGGCAAGCAGGACGTAGGATACCGCTGCAAAGAGGCTCGCCAGTCCCGCGCTGACCATTGCCGCCATGAGGTTGTCGAGGCAAACAGYAAGAACCCCGCTTACCAGGATGCTGCCGCAGACCAAAATAACGAGCAACTCAAGCATGGCGGTCACGGCCCTTTTTCGAGAAAGCGGGCAATGGCGAGCACGGCGAGAAAGCTCAGCAGGCCGTAAACGAGGGCTACATCGAGATAGACGAAGCGCCCAGAGATATGAGCGTAGAGCGCGATCAGCGAGATCGAGACGACAGTCAGCATGTCGATGGCGACGACGCGGTCGATCATGGTTCGGCCGATGATCAGCCGCACCACGCCGAACGCGATGCCCAAGAAGATCAGTACGCCCGCGACCTGAAGGATTGTCTCAGCCAAAGACCGCCTCCAGATGTTTCTCGAATGGACCGACGATTATCTTGGTCGCCTCGTCCGGATCCGTCGTCTGGACGTCCAGCCAGTGAATGAACATGGTGTCGTCCCTCACGTCCATGACCAGCGATCCCGGTGTCAGCGCGATCGAATTGGCCAATGCCAACCGGCCAATCGGCGACTTCAGGCGCATATGGACTTTGACGATGCCTGGGTGGATATCGATCCGGGGCGCGTAGACATAGCGCAGCATGTTGATATTCGCCTTCACCAGCTCGATGAAGAAGGTCGCGGTATAGGCAAGGAAATGCCATGCGCCGCGCGGCGACAGGTCGATGTGCCAGACATTGGTTCGGCGGGCGAAGATCCAGGCGATGACCAGTGAAATGACGGCACCCGTTGCAGCTATTGGCAGCGCGGTGGACGAGTTGATGATCAGCCAAAGAACAAACAGGAACAGCCACAACCCGAGAAAGCCTTTGGGTAGTCCAAGGGGACTACGGGGTGCGCGATTGTCGCTCGTTGGCGCGGTCATCCGCAACTCCTGCGTCTGCGACAAGGAAACGGAATCATCGGATCATGCTCGCGAGTGCCACCCCGCCGAGGATGCGCGAGGGTAGGTAGATGACCAAGGCTGCGGCACCTTCGATCGCCGAACCGCCGTCGGCAAGGATAGTGTCCGTCGCGCTGGCTTGATCGCCTTCGATCAGGTGCCGCATCAGGCCACTATCGCCGACAAGGCTTATCAACGTTGGCGAACTGGCGAACACACCGTGGGTACCACCGTCGAGATCCGACGCATCGAGAACAAGGATGTCCTTTTCTTGTAAAAGGGCAATATCGGAACCGCTGCCGACGCGCGGATGGCCACCGGCGATGCGCCTGGAAATGCTCAAGGCCCTGTCGCGGCGCGAGACGATTATAACAAACGGTCGAGGAAGTTCGCCTATGTCGCGGACCTGGCTCTGGAAAGCGTCGATGTCGATGTCGGGGGCAGCGAGCACCACGCCGCTCAGCCGCTTGAGGTATCGTCCTCGGCCTGTCTGCGCCAGTTCGCGCAGTGCTTCCATCACTACATAGGCACCCATCGAATGACCAACGAGTGTGATCCTGCGCGCTTTGGTCCGGGCGGCGATCTCGATCGTCTCGGCAAGCCCGCCACGGCCAACAACGGTGCTGTCCCGGTCATAGACATAGAGCGGGAGGGAACCCGCCGAAGGCCAGGCATAGTGCAGTGTCACCGCCCGGACATTGTAGTCGTGCGCAATCTGCGCGGCGCGGAAGATGCTGTCGGCGAAGTTGTTGTTGTAGCCATGTACGAAGATAAAGATTTCGCGATCTTCCGGAGCTCGTTTCAACAGTGCTGCGTCGAGTTGGTCGACAAACTTCTGGCGGTTTGCGATCGGCTGGTAGGTCAAAGCGGTAAAGTGGCGTGCTGGATCAGGCATGCGGCCAGTTTTCTCGACATCTCCTGGTACGTGATTTCTCGGGATGCCAATGTCGAATTCAGCGAAATTGAGAGTTTGCGAGCGTTCGGCTGAATAGGGCAGGGACAGGTTGTCTGATCGCGCGCGCGTTGTTGCAACAAAGACTGGCACGACCGCAGCTGAGGCCGTTCTGTTTGCCGTGGCGTCGAGACCCAAAACCGCGCGCGGCCCGCCACAACCGGCGAGCAGTGTTACGAGCAACAGGAGCTGAAATAGGCGCTTTGCCGACATGCCTCGTCCTTGCAAATTTACAGTAGATGAGAAGCAGCAAAACTGCCGGGCAGCAACCGACGAACAGGTTGTTCTGGCTTGAAATTGCAGAGTCTGCCCCGGTTGGGACAGAAGAACAGGACGTGACGCAAAATTGCGGGACTGCTTGCCAATCATCTGAACCCTTGAGTTCGGGCCAGATTGCGAAAAGGCGCGTTTCGGTTGAGGCACTCCAATTGCGATTCGATGCCAGTCTCAAGGGTCGCCTAGCTTATTTCGACTTGACGAGCCCCGAGAACCCCGCGACCGCTAGCAGGCTCAGGGCCCAGCCGACAACTGACTGGAAATAATAGTAATTCAAGGTGAGCACCCCGTTGGGTTGCGACGGGTCGGGGCGCCAATATTCTTTCTGGCCGATCTCCATGACCGGTAGCAGGGCGTCGAGGGAATACATCCACGCGTTGAATTCGGGGTAGCTTGAGGCTTCAGGCTGGCTCAGGAAACAAGAAAGCTGGTTCTGCCCGGCCAAAGCACGCCCAGGCATGACTTGACTGGTGGAAGGCATGTAGCGACTTTCGGTTTGTTCCAGCACGCACATCGTCCATTCCAGCGAGCGCAGGACGACGGGGCTGTTGGGCTTCAGGGCGCCGCTCCGTTCGGCAAACCCGAACACGGCAACCCCGATACCCCAGAACAAAGCGAGCCAAAGCAGGGCAAGCAGCGGCTGGCGGCCGTAGCGGACGGTCACGGCCAGCATGCCGTCGTTCAACGCCAGAGCGGACCGCAATACGGGGCTCTTTGCGCGTGCCCGTCTTGCGCGCCGCTGCAGCTTCTCTTTTGCGATAAGGACAGCGCGAGCGTCCTCGTCATGCCCCATCTCACGCAGTACCGTGGAAAGCTGCTCGTAAGGCTGCGGCCAGAAATCTTCCTTCCAGCGCTCAGGCACCTGGCGTGCCAGCCAGTCGAGCCGGCTTACCGCATCGACCGGACCGCCGATGAACGCGCCGTATTGGCAAYGGTTGAGCAGCAGGTCGCCCTTTTTGGGCCAGGAGGCCTGTTCATCGTCGATCGCGCCGATTTCGGTGGCCGTCAGATCGAGCGTCCCCTGAACCGAGGCGCCTTGCCTAAGGAAGAAAGCACCGCTGATCCGGGCGCGATTGAGCCTCAGTGAATAGCCATCTGGCTCGACAAGCGTGACGGAGGTGCAATCGACGTCTCCGCCGAAATAGGCCCCCCGCATACGGACCTCGCCTTCGATCGTTGCCCCTCGCAGGGCAAGGTCGCCTCGCGCGGCAATGCCGTCGCCGTCAAGGGCGACCCCGCCGGGCCGTTTGATGTGAGCGCCAACCGCATTGA
>NZ_JBFUKO010000394.1:0-4989 GCF_056400805.1 Aminobacter sp. P4_H6_2 | reverse complement strand
GCGCTCCGACACGCTGGAAAAGGTCACGGGTACGGCGCGATACGCCGGTGACGTAGCATTGCCAGGCATGCTGCATGCCAAGATGAAGCGCAGCAACATTGCTCATGCCAAGATCAAGAGCATCGACACCAGCAAGGCGCTAGCTCTCAAGGGCGTGAAGGCGGTGCTGACCCACCAGAACGTGCCCCACGTTCTGCACTCGGGTTCGYCACACCCGCGCTCGGCCTCGGTGACCAAGGACCAGTACATTCTGGAAGACAAGGTTCGCTACTGGGGCGAAGGCGTCGCCGCCGTGGTCGCAATCTCCGAAGAGATCGCTGAGCGCGCCGTCGAGCTGATCGAGGTCGAGTACGAGCCACTGCCGACCGCCTTCACCATCGAAGACGCAATGAAGGCAGGCGCATCCGCAATCCACGACAATGGGCTGGACAACAACAATGTCCTGCCGACGGTGACAGTCAATCGCGGCGACGTCGACAAGGGCTTCGCCGAGGCCGACCTGATCCTCGAGCGAGAGTATGATCTTGGTCGGCCAACGCCGGCCTATATGGAGCCCAACGTCTGCGTCAGCCAGTGGGACGGCAACGGCAAGCTGACGATGTGGACCTCGACGCAGAGTGCCTTCATGGTGCGTGGCACGCTGGCAGAGGTTCTCGGCATCCCGCTCAACAAGGTTCGCGTGCTGGTCGAGCATATGGGCGGCGGTTTCGGTGCAAAACAGGATCTGTTCCAGCACGAGTTCCTCTGCGCACTGCTCGCCAAGGAAACCGGCCGGCCGGTGCGCATGGAATTCACGCGCAAGGAAACGTTCCTTGGCGGCCGTTCGCGCCATCCCGGCAAGATCTGGCTGAAGCAGGGCTTCACCAAGGACGGCCGCATCGTTGCGCGTGAGGCCAAGATCACCTTCAATTCGGGCGCCTATGGCTCGCACGGTCCGGGCGTAACCAATGTCGGCACAGCAGCTTTGACCTCGCTCTACCGTTGCGAAAACATCCGCCTCGAAGGCCGCTGCATTTACACCAACACGCCGATTGCCGGGGCGTTTCGTGGCTATGGCGTGGTGCAGACTTACTATGCTTTAGACCTGATGATCGACGAGGCGGCGGAAAAGCTCGGCTTCGATCCAGCCGAATTCAAGTTGATGAATGCAGTACGCGAAGGCGACATCGCCCCATCGGGCCATCCCATCGTCGGGCACGGCCTGGAGGACTGCATCCGCCGTGTCATGGAAGAAACCGACTGGAGCAATCTCCGGAAGCGCAGCAAGTCGACGGGCGTCAAGCGGCGTGGCTTTGGCATCGGCTGCGAGATGCACGGGTCGAGCGCCTATCCCGGCATCAAAGAGCAGGGCAATGCCATCGTCAAGATGAACGAGGACGGCACTGTGACGCTCATCACCGGTACCGCGGGCCTCGGCACAGGCGCGCACACGGCGTTGTCGCAAATCGTTGCCGAAGAACTAGGCGTACCGTTCGAGACGGTCTCAGTCGTTCAAGGTGACACCGATATCGTCCCATGGGACATCGGCGCCTTCGCCAGCCACACGACCTATATGGGCGGACGGGCGGCGCAGATCGCGGCGGCGGAGGTGCGCGACCAGATCCTCAATCACACGGCTCCGCTACTCGAAACAACGCCGGCCGAACTGACGATCCGCGACGGTATCATCGTGTCCACGAGCGGCTCGAACCGCAGCGTCAGCCTCGCGGAAGCGGTCGGGCCGCGGCGCGGCATGCCTGCCATCCAGTTGGTTGGCGTCGGAACCTACATGCCGACGAAGTCCTATTCCTTCGGCGCGCATTTTGCCGAAGTGGATGTCGACACCGAGACCGGTGAAGTCGCAGTCCTCCAGGTCGTTCCGGTGCATGAGATAGGTAAGGTCATCCACCCCATTGCAGCCGCAGGCCAGATCGAAGGCGGTATCCAGCAGGGCATCGGGCACACGTTGAGCGAGGACTACGTCATTGACCTCACCAATGGCCGCTCGCTCAACCCCAGCTTCGTCGACTACAAGATGCCGCTGTCGATGGACATGCCGCCTATCCGCACCATCATCCTGGAAACGGCGCCGGATCCAGGTGGCCCCTACGGCGCCAAGGGCATCGGCGAAGATCCCATCATCGCGATTGGACCGGCCATCGCCAACGCGATCTACGACGCCATCGGCGTCCGCTTCCGCCATTACCCGATAACGCCCGAGCAGGTGCTGAACGCACTCAAGGCAAAAAACAGCAAAAAGAGGCAGTGATGCAGACCAACCAAATCCACGACGGCAAGATCCCGGTCACGATCCTCACAGGCTTCCTAGGGGCGGGCAAAACCACCCTGCTGAACCACATTCTCACCGAACGACACGGCCACCGCATCGCAGTGATCGAAAACGAGTTCGGCGAAGTCGACGTCGACTCCGATCTGGTCCTCGCTTCGGAGGAAGAGATATACCAGATGCAGAATGGCTGCATCTGCTGCTTCGTCGACGTGCGCAACGACCTCATCGAAATCCTGCAGAAGCTGCTCGCGCGCAAGGACAAGTTCGACCACATCCTGGTCGAGACCAGCGGCCTTGCCGATCCAACGCCAGTCGCTACCGCCTTTTTCGTCGACCAGGAGATCGGCAAGCATGTGAAGCTCGACGGCATCGTCACGCTCGTGGATGCCAAACATATCGGTCAACATGTCGATGATCCGATCCTTGACGGGCGCAGCAATCAGGCGGTGGATCAGATCGTCGCCGCTGATCGTATTGTGATCAACAAGATCGACCTCGTCTCTGTAGACGACATAGAGACGCTCGAACGCAACATGGGCAAGCTCAACCAGACCGCGGAGATTGTGCGTTCAAGCTACGGAAAGGTGGAGCTTTCGAACATCCTGGGCATCAGCGGTTTTGCGCCGTCTTACGTCGCGGAGCGGGCCCAGTTGCTCAATCTGGATCATCATCACCACCACGATCACACACATGATGCTACGGTCAGCTCTGAGTCCTTCGTGTTCGACGAGCCGTTCGACCACAATCGGCTGTCGGAATTCCTTTCTGATCTCTTGGAAGCCCGCGGCGACGATATTTTCCGAACCAAGGGCATTCTCGAAATCAAGGGCGATCAACGTTTCTTCGTTCTTCAGGCCGTGCACAAGCTGATTGATTTCCGGCCCGACCATGTCTGGGGCAAGGACAAGGCTTACAGCAAGCTGGTGTTCATCGGCCGCAAACTGAACCGCGCGGAACTCGAAGCGGGGTTGCGCGCCTGCCTCGCCTGACCAGCGTAGGCGATCCCTGCGAGGCTGGCTCACGCCAGCCTCGTTTTCTTTGTGCGGTGAAGTTATCGGGGGTTATTGCGGCAGCAGCGAAGCCGACGTCTCCAGAGCGGCGTCGGCACGCCGGCCGGTCCAGCGATGGGCCAGACCCGCGTCGATATCGAACAGGTCTAGCACGCGCCCAACGGTATGATTGACCATGTCGTCAAGCGTTAGCGGACGCGTGTAGAACGCTGGAACCGGCGGACAGATGATGGCGCCGGCTTCCGTCACCTGCGCCATCGAGCGGATATGACCGAGATGCAGCGGCGTCTCGCGCAGCATCAAAACCAGGCGCCGGCGCTCCTTGAGCGTGACGTCGGCTGCACGCGCCAGCAGCGAAGAAGTTGCCCCCGTCGCGATCTCCGACAGCGTCTTCACCGAACAAGGCGCCACGATCATGCCCATTGTCCTGAACGATCCACTGGAACAGGCCGCACCGACGTCCTTGTTGGAATGAACGGCAGTCGCCAGCTTTTCAACGTCGGCAAGCTTGTAGTCGGTTTCCATGGCAAGCGTGATTTGGGCTGCGCGCGAAACAACAAGGTGGGTTTCGACATCGAGTTCACGCAGGACTTCCAGCAAACGAATGCCATAGATGACACCGGAAGCACCGCTAATGCCGATGACCAGTCGCTTGCGTATCGCGCTATCTCTGAACATCGGCTTGTCCTCCGCGTTTTCTGCCCCTAACGATCGATCCTGCCGAGAATTTCAGAAGCCCGCGCAAACGCATCATCGCCGATCTTGGCCAAGACGCCGTGAAAATCGGGGCCACGCGTCGCGTCCAAACCCATGCGCGACGTTGTGCCGACGCCGGACGCCGACGGATCCAGCGCGTTGCCARGCAAGCCTTCGATGATGACCACGTCGCGATGCGGCTGGAAATGGGCCGACAACGCCCAAAGCACTTCGGAGTCGCGCGTGATGTCGACATCGGCGTCGACTGCAATCACTGTCTTGAGATAGGCGTCCCAGCCGAGTAGCCCGAGCATGATCTGCCGCGCCTCGCCGGGTCGCGTCTGGTTGAGCGCGACATAGGCATGAAAATGCGTGCCTGAGGCCGGATAGTGCACGGCCGTAACGCTCGGAAAACGCTGCTTCAGCTTCTCGACCATTTCGGCTTCGCGCGGCACGCGCCCCAAATTGAGGTGCTCGGACGAGTTGCCGCCGGCGACGCTTATCAGCATCGCATCCTTGCGGCGCATGAAGGTTTCGACTCGAAACAGATTGTTGGTCGACCTGTCAGACGAGTAGCCGGTGAACTCACCGAATGGCCCTTCGGCGACATGAGCCTCGGGCTCGATGATGCCTTCCAGCACGAATTCGGCATAGGCAGGCACGCGAATGCCGTATTTCGGCGTCCGCACCACATCCAGCGGTTCGCCGAGCAGGCCTCCGGCGATGTCGCGTTCGTCCTCGCCGAAAGCGAGCCGCGCCGACGCCGCGATCATGAACAGCGGATGCGCGCCGATGACCATGGCGACTTTCAGCGGTTCGCCACGGTCTTTGGCCATGTTGAGCAGGCGCCAGAGGTGGCYACGAGAATGCAGGCTGGTCGCCAGCTCGTTCTTCGAATGGACCATGGCGCGGTGGTAGCTGAGATTGCCGGCACCGGTTTCTGGGTGCTCGGCAATGATGATGCCGCTGGTGATGTACTTCGCCCGATCGGTCGCGAAATGCTTCAGCATCGGC
>NZ_JBFUKO010000393.1:0-5022 GCF_056400805.1 Aminobacter sp. P4_H6_2 | reverse complement strand
CGGCCCGTTCCGACGCGACTGATCTGCGGTCAGTGCGCGACTGATTTCGAAAACAGGTTGATGACGATGACGCCGGCCATGATCAGGGCAATTCCAAGCAGCGCAGGCAGGTCGAGCGACTGGCGGAACCAGACCCAGGCAATCGCCGTGATGAAGACGATGCCGGCACCCGACCACATCGCGTAGACAATGCCGACAGGCATCACTTTCAGGACCAGCGACAGGAAATAGAAGGCGGCTGCGTAGCCTGCGACCGTGACAAGCGATGGCAAAAGCCTCGTGAACCCTTGTGTTTCCTTGAGCGCCGAAGTGGCGACGACCTCAAAGGCCACCGCAATGATCAGGTAGATATAGGTCAACTCTGCTCCTCTCGGCCTCTCGCGGCTTGACGTCCGCAGCACCAGCGCCGAAACATCGACCACGAAACCGCAGCAAACGGGATAGGCCATGTCGAGCACCGCGTACGATCCAACCAACATCTTTGCCAAGATTCTGCGCGGCGAAATCCCCTCGCACCGGGTTTATGAAGACGAGGCGGTGGTGGCTTTCATGGACGTGATGCCGCAAGGCACCGGTCATACGCTCGTGGTCCCCAAGGCTCCCTCCCGCAACCTGCTCGACGCCGACCCTGCGACGCTCGGCCAACTCACCATTGCCGTCCAGAAGCTGGCCAAGGCGGTCAAGGCTTCTTTTGCAGCCGACGGCGTGACGGTCATGCAGTTCAACGAACCCGCGTCCGGACAGACGGTCTACCACCTGCACGTCCACGTCATCCCGCGCTTCGAAGGCGTGCCGCTCAAGCCGCATACAGGCGAGATGGAAAAGCCCGACGTTCTGGCGGCGAACGCGGAGAAGATCAAGGCAGCGCTGAAGGCCTGAACATCGAAATCACAGAACGCTTTCAGATAGCCGCGTCCACCCGCGTTGCGGTCGCTGGCGCCAGCGTCACCATCTTAGCCGCTAGGTCGAAAGCCACATCCCCGCCAGCAAGATCACTTCGGCTGCGATAATGCCGACCAGTATCTTTCGCCCGAGAAAAAGGTAGGCAAGAAAGCCGCAGGCGGCGGCGGCGATGCGCAGCGCCAGTGCCGTGTCGGCAAGCGCTCCACTGGGAAATACGATCAGATTGCCAATGACGGCGGCAACGAGCGCAGTGGCGAGCGCGCGTACCAGCACCAGAAGATCCGAGTCCTCGGAGATACGATCGCCAAGATACACGCCGAGGAAACGCCAGGCATCGGTGGCCAGCCACCCGCCAACAAGGATGAACAGGAACGGCCACCACCAGGTGTCGATTGAGTCGAAGGTCATGCCGGCGCTCTCCGACGCGACAGGCGGTGGAAGGCAAAGGCCGCGCCCCCGCCGATGAGCCCGGCTCCGAGCAGGTCGAAGCCAGGCACGACAAGGTGGAGCAGCGGGCCAAGGATGAGCCCCAGGACCATCGCCACATGCCCTGCCCGCTCGCGCGCCGAACCCCACAGCGAAGTCAGGAAATACATCGGCGTGAGCAGGAAGAGCGCGGCGGAGACTGCCGGCGGCAGGCTGTCGGCAAGAAGATAAACGACGCCCGCGACAAGCATGTTGAACAGCACAAGCGTCGAGCCGAGCCCGGCATAATAGCTGGTGCGCAGCTCGCGCGGGATGCCGCGCAGCCGCTCCATGGCCAGCACCCAGGAGGTGACGGCAACGAAATGCGACAAGAAATAAAGCACCCAGCGCGGTGTTTTCGGTCCGCGAAGCTCGGGCACGAGCACCACCACCATGGGCGTCAGCCGGATCGACGACAGCGCGACGGCAAAGGCCGCCGCGGGCAGCGACGCGCCCGACAGTATCGCGCCGATCAGTACGACCTTGGCCGGCAGCGCCCACACCATGCCGACCATGAAGACGGTCTGGGCGAGCGTCAGCCCCGCCTCCTTGGCAAGCCCGGCAAACCCGATGAAGGCGCTGGCCAGGATCAGGCCAGGGACGGAGAAAGCTGCGCGAGCACCGCGCAGATACCACAAGCGGCGTGTCGAAATACCAGGCGATGAAGATGCGTCGTCAGCAAGCATTGCCGAGGCGCATAGCATGGGCAATCGGACAAGTCAGCGTTTAGTCTTTTTGGCGCAATGACTTGCGGCTTGTGACCGCAAAGGCAGCGATCGCGATGTCATGGCAACGACTGGAGAAAGGTGGATTTTAACGGTTTACGCACGGTCATTGTGCAGGTACGCGTTCTATGGGACGCGAGGAACAGCCACATCATGACAGGTGCATTTCTGCTCGTTTTGCAGGCGCTCATATACTTCGTGACCATGGCCGCGGTGTTCCATTCCCGCCACAGATATGGCATCGGGATCTTCGTTTGCGTGCTTGGGGTGATGCACTTCCTCGAGACCTATCTGGCGGCAGTTTTCTTCGTGCAACTGCCCTTCGGCCTGATCTCGCCGGGCTCGACGGTGATGTTTTCAGGCAAGCTGATGATTTTCTTGCTGCTCTACATCAAAGAGGACGCCGAGACTGTGCGCCAACCGATCTACGGGCTGTTGATCGGCAATTGCCTGATGGTGGCGCTGGCCTTGGTCCTGCGCCTCTATGGCGATGTCGCGGAGATGCCTGGACACCAGCCGGACCTGACCTTTCTGGACGACATGGGCGTCCTGATGATCTGGGGCACTGCCCTGCTCTTCCTGGACACCATCGCGCTCATCCTGATCTATGAAAAACTCGGGCAGCGCATCGCCAACACGCTGTTCAAGCGCATTTTTCTCAGCGCAGCGCTTGTGCTCTCATTCGACCAGCTGATGTTCTTTTTCGGGCTTCATCTCGTGTCAGGCGTGCCTTTCAGCGCGCTCTACGGCGGCTGGATCGCCAAGATGGCGGCGGCAGCACTTTATAGCGCGCTGCTTGTCATCTATCTCCGCTATATCGAAACCAGCCCGACACTGGCAGGCCCCGAGCCTCTGCTGAGGGTGTTCGACAGGCTGACATTCCGCCACCGCTACGAGGACCTGCTGCAGAAGACCGGCAAGGACACGCTGACAGGCACAAGCGACCGAGGCCAGTTCGAGACGGTTGCGCAGTCGCTAATCGATCGGGCGCTGACGGATCGCAAACCAGTGAGCCTGTTGATGATCGACATCGATCACTTCAAGMGCATCAACGACCAGCACGGACATGTGGCGGGAGACAAGGTGCTCAAGGATGTCGCGCGTTCGTTGACCAGCTCGCTGCGCAGCGGCGACCGTCTGTTCCGCTACGGTGGCGAGGAGTTTGTAGCCGTCTGCCAGGATCTGAACGCCGGCGACGCTGCGATCCTCGCCGAGCGCCTGCGCGCCGCGGTCGAAGCCACAGCCTTCACCGAGCCCGGATTGCGCGCCACCGTAAGCATAGGTGTGGCGACCGTAGACGGCGGACCGATATCGGCGGAGCAGATGATCAGGGAAGCTGACACATGGCTTTATCGTGCGAAGAGGCTCGGGAGAAATCGCGTCGAGAGTCCAGTAGTCGCCTGAGCACCAGAACCCTGACAGCAAAAAAGAAGCCCCGTTTCCGGGGCTTCTTCGTTTTGAGATCAACCCTTGCGGGGAAGTTGCGGAACCAGGCTGCGCTTGCCGCCATCCTTGCCCTTGGGATCGGGCCTGGGTTTCGACGACGCCACAATTTTTTTGGCGACCGGCTTCTTGGCAGAGGCCTTCTTGAGCTTCGGACGGTCGGCCGGGTCTTCCTTCTTCGGCTTGACCGGCACTTCGTCGGCAAGTGTCTCGAGCTTCAGGCCGGTCTCGCCGGTTTCCTTCTTCTCGACGGTGACACGTACCGTGCCGCCCTTCCTGAGCTTTCCAAACAGAACTTCGTCGGCTAGCGGCTTCTTGATGTGCTCCTGGATGACGCGGCCAAGCGGACGCGCGCCCATGCGTTCGTCGTAACCCTTTTCGGCGAGCCAGGCGATGGCATCCGGCGACAGGTCGAAGGTCACGCCACGCTCGGAAAGCTGCGCTTCCAGCTGCATGACGAATTTCTGCACGACCTGATGCACGACCGGCACCGGCAGCGAGCCGAACGGGATGATGGCATCGAGGCGGTTACGGAACTCCGGCGTGAACAGCCGGTTGATCGCCTCGACATCGTCGCCTTCGCGTTTTGTCGAACCGAAACCGATCGCCGCGCGTTGCGCGTCCGACGCGCCCGCGTTCGTCGTCATGATCAGGATGACATTGCGGAAGTCGATCTGCTTGCCGTTGTGGTCGGTCAGCTTGCCGTGGTCCATGACCTGCAACAGGATGTTGAACAGGTCGGGATGGGCCTTTTCCACCTCATCGAGCAGCAGCACGCAATGCGGATGCTGGTCGAYSYSGTCGGTCAGCAGACCACCCTGGTCGAAGCCGACATAGCCGGGAGGCGCGCCAATCAACCGCGAAACGGTGTGGCGTTCCATATATTCCGACATGTCGAAGCGGATCAGCTCGACGCCCAGCGACAAGGCCAGCTGCTTTGCCACTTCGGTCTTGCCGACGCCGGTCGGGCCGGAGAACAGGTAAGAGCCGATCGGCTTTTCCGGTTCGCGCAGGCCCGCACGCGCCAGCTTGATCGCCGAGGTAAGGGCGGTGATCGCGGTATCCTGACCGTAGACGACACGCTGCAGTTCGACCTCGAGGCCGGCCAGCACCTTTTCGTCGTCGGCGGAGACAGTCTTGGGCGGGATGCGCGCCATGGTGGCGATCGTCGCTTCGATCTCCTTGATGCCGATGGTCTTCTTGCGCTTGTTTTCCGGCAGCAACATCTGCGAGGCACCCGTCTCATCGATCACGTCGATCGCCTTGTCGGGCAGCTTGCGGTCGTTGATGTAGCGCGCCGAAAGCTCGACGGCGGCCTTGATCGCCTCGTTGGTGAACTTGACCTTGTGGAATTCCTCATAATAGGGCTTGAGGCCCTTCATGATCTCGATGGCGTCSTCGAYSGTCGGCTCRTTGACGTCGATCTTCTGGAAGCGCCGCACCAGAGCGCGGTCCTTCTCGAAGAACTGGCGGAACTCCTTGTAGG
>NZ_JBFUKO010000392.1:0-5052 GCF_056400805.1 Aminobacter sp. P4_H6_2 | reverse complement strand
GTGGAAAGACGTCAAGAAGGTCGTGCTCGCCTATTCCGGCGGTCTCGACACCTCCATCATCCTGAAGTGGCTGCAGACCGAGCTCAATGCGGAGGTTGTCACCTTCACCGCCGATCTCGGCCAGGGCGAGGAACTTGAGCCGGCGCGCAAGAAAGCCGAGATGCTCGGCATCAAGGAGATCTTCATCGAGGACGTGCGCGAGGAATTCGTCCGCGACTTCGTCTTCCCGATGTTCCGCGCCAACGCCGTCTATGAGGGCGTCTACCTGCTCGGCACCTCGATCGCCCGTCCGCTGATCTCCAAGCACCTCGTCGAGATCGCCCGCAAGACCGGCGCCGACGCCATCGCGCACGGCGCCACCGGCAAGGGCAACGACCAGGTTCGCTTCGAGCTGTCGGCCTATGCGCTCAACCCCGACATCAAGATCATCGCGCCGTGGCGCGACTGGGAGTTCAAGAGCCGCACCGACCTGCTCGACTTCGCCGAGAAGCACCAGATCCCGGTCGCCAAGGACAAGAAGGGCGAAGCACCGTTCTCCGTCGATGCCAACCTCCTGCACTCGTCCTCCGAGGGCAAGGTTCTGGAAGATCCGGCCGTCGAGGCGCCCGAATATGTCCACATGCGCACGATTTCGCCCGAAGCTGCGCCCGACAAGGCGACGATCATCAAGATCGGCTTTGAAAAGGGCGATGCCGTTTCCATCAACGGCGAGCGCCTGTCGCCGGCGACGCTTCTGGCCAAGCTCAACGACTATGGCCGCGACAACGGCATCGGCCGTCTCGACCTGGTCGAAAACCGTTTCGTCGGCATGAAGTCGCGTGGCGTCTACGAGACCCCCGGCGGCACGATCCTGCTGTCGGCGCACCGCGCCATCGAGTCGATCACGCTCGACCGTGGTGCCGCGCACCTCAAGGACGAACTGATGCCGCGCTATGCAGAGCTGATCTATTACGGCTTCTGGTTCTCGCCGGAGCGCGAGATGCTGCAGGCGGCGATCGACAGGAGCCAGGAGCATGTCGAAGGCGAAGTGACGCTCAAGCTCTACAAGGGCAACGTCATGGTCATCGGCCGCGAGAGCCCAAAGTCGCTCTATTCGGACAAGCTGGTTACCTTCGAGGACGACCAGGGCGCCTACGACCAGAAGGACGCCGCCGGCTTCATCAAGCTCAACGCGCTGCGCCTGCGCACGCTGGCCGCACGCAACCGTTAAGACCAGCTAATATATGGCAGTTTGGGGGCGCTTCGGCGCCTCCTTTCATTTCAGGCCTCGCCTTGATAGCTGTCGGTAAGGTATTCCCGCTTGGCCGCGTCATCGCGCGTTGAATACAGATAGCGGCTGAACGCCTGGCGCTCGTGGTTGACCGCTGCCAGTTCCCAGACGCAGAAGGTCGCGCGGTGCGGCCCGGGCAGCGCAAACAGTGAGAAATCGGGCGCCTTGGCCGTCTTGGCGTAAACCGTTTCCCACATCTCGTTGGCGTTGCGCCACGAACTCACCAGCAGGAAGTGAAAATCACCGCCGCAGCGGTGCAGGATCACAAAACCCAGCTCGCCCTTGACGTTGAGCCGCCCCGCCGCCGTCTCGGCCGCGAGGAAGCGTTGCGCCAAGGCGCAGGTCTCGCGTGTCACAGGCGTTGCTTCTTCGGCGATATCGTACCATTTCAGCAGGCCGCCGCCCGCCGGAACCGGCGATCTCGGCGTGACCGTCTTGGGATAATGGCTGTAGCCTTCCACCGTGCCGAAAGCCGAGAGATCGGCCGGCAATTCGCTGAGTGCGTTCATCGTTCGTTCCTCGGCAAGAGCGAAAAAACCCGGCGTCGCCGCCGGGTTCGTTCAATATGCGCCGATGAAATCGACTTCGCCAGAGCGTCAGGAAAGCATCCTGACAAGGTATTGAATGTTGTCAGTTGCCGTCGATCTCGGCACCGATGATGGCGATGGCCTGCTGGTAGACGCTGGCCGCGTTCCAGCCCTGCAGGGCCGCGAAATTGGGCTGGCCAGGCTGGTAGCCGGCGCCGGCTTTCCAGCCATGGCCGCGCAGGAAGTTGGCGGTCGATGCCAAAGCGTCGGCCTTGGAGCGGACCATGTCGATCTTGCCATTGCCGTCGCCGTCGGCGCCGTATTTCAGCACATTGACCGGCAGAAACTGGGTCTGGCCGATCTCGCCATGGGCAGCGCCGATGGCGTTGGGTGCGAGCGTGCCGCTCTGGACGAGCTTGAGCGCGGCATAGAGTTGATCTGTGAAATATTCAGTACGACGGCAGTCATAGGCGAGCGTCGCCACGGCCGACAGCGTGTGCTGATTGCCCAAGAAGGCACCGAAGCCTGTTTCCATGCCCCAGATCGCGATCAGCGGGCCGGCAGGCACGCCGTAGCGGGCCTCGATGCTCTGGAACAAGGCTGCATTCTGCTTCTTGAAGGTCTTGCCCTTGGAAGCAATCGTCTTGCCGCCGCGCTTGGCCATGAACTGGTCGAGCGAGAGCTTGAAGCTCTTCTGGTTGCGGTCAGCGTATATGGTCTTGGTGGCGTAAGTCGTGCTGGCCAGCGCGTTGAGCGCATTGGCCTTGATGCCGTTGGCCGCCGCCTCTTGCGCAAACGAAGCTTTCCAGGCTTCGAAGCCGCCCGCGTTGTTGCCGCACTGCGCCGCATATGCGCCGCCAGCCGTAACCGCCAGCATGGCGGTGGCCGTAGCAAAAATCTTCACCTTGGCAAGTATTGCCATGCTGTTCTCCTGATGCCTGAATCAATGCCCTTGGGAGGGATGTTGCCAGCCGCACGCTCTCTTGTCATCGTTAAGAAGGCGTTTACGTCCCCGTGTCTTGCAAGGGCTGGTGGCAAAAAACTCGCATAGGATCAAGCAGCGAATGTGGCGAGAGCGGGAAAAACGTTGCAAGATGTCGATGTTTTGATCGTTTCGCTGGTTTTGCGCATTTTGGGGCGGCATAAACGCCACACGCGGCAGGGTTGAGCGCTCAAAGCGCTAGCCCGCATCGGCAGCTGGACCATCCCCCGGCGTCAATCTGCTACAATTCGCGAGCATGACGGCGCGATCGAGTCCCCTGCGGCCGGGGCCTTCGGTCAAAACCGCTTCGACGGTTTCTTTCCGCCAGCCTTTGCCGACCGCTTCATCAATTGTTCGAAATCCGCCGCTGGCAGCGCCTTGGAATAGAGGTAGCCCTGGCCCCTTCGGCAGCCCATGGCATAAAGTGCGGCTTCCTGCGCCCGCGTCTCGACCCCTTCGGCGACGACGGCAAGCCCCATATCCTTGGCCATGCCAAGTACCGCGCGCACGATCGCGGCGTCCTGGCGGTTGCGGAGCATGTCACGGACGAAGCTGCGGTCGACTTTAAGGACGGTGAGCGGAAAGCGCTTGATGGTGCTGAGTGCGGCATGTCCGGTGCCGAAATCGTCAAAGGCGAGACCGACGCCCGCCTTGGCAAGCTTGCGGAACGGCGCCAAAGTGCGCTCCTCATAGTCGAGCGCGATGGTTTCGATGACCTCAAGCTCGAGCGCCTTGGCCGGTAATTTGTGGCGTGCCAGCGTCGTCAGCACCGTCTCCGCCAGATTGCCTGCCTTTACCTGCACCGCAAACAGATTGACGGCCATGCTGATCGGGGGGAGGCCGTGGGCGCGCCATTCGGCCGATTGGCGGCAGGCTTCGTCGAGGATCCAGCCCCCTACGGTCAACGCGCCCGTATGCGTTTCGAGCACGGCGAGGAAATCGGCCGGTTCCAGCAGTCCCCGCGAGGGGTGGCGCCAGCGCAGCAGCGCTTCGGCGCCCAGCACGCGGCCTGTTTCCAGGCAAACCTGCGGCTGGTAGTGCAGCACGAATTCCCTGGCGCCGATGGCGTGCAAAAGCTCGTCTTTCAAGGCACGGCGTGCGGCAACGGCGTTGCGCATGCCCGGCTCGAACATGCGATAGCTGCCGCCGCGCTGTCGTGCCCGGTAAAGCGCCAGATCAGCGCTTGCCAGCAGCTCCTCGGCATCGCCGCCGTCGCCGGGGGCCACCGCACCGCCGATACTGACACCGAGCTTGAGCAGGTGGTCGCCGATCTCGAACGGCTTGTCGAAGGACTGCAGCAGGCTGTTTGCCGCTTCCGCGACAATGGCGGGATTGTCGATACCGGGCAAAAGCACCGCGAATTCGTCGCTGCCAAACCGGGCCACCACGGCGGTGGCGTCGAGCGCGGCCGGCAGCCGCACGGCCAATGCCTGCAACAGCGTGTCGCCGGTGGCGTGGCCTAGCGTGTCGTTGACCTTTTTGAAGCCGTCGAGGTCGAGCAGCAATATCCCGGTCGCTTCGCCCGCCGCCAGTGCGTCTTCGAGCTGCATGTCGAACTGGAAGCGGTTCGGCATGCCGGTCAGCGTATCCTGATGCGCCAGGCGATGCAGCCGCATGTCGCGCTGCCGCCGCTCCGAGATGTCGCGGATGATGCCGCCCATGGCGATGCCATTCGGCCCGCTCCAGATCGAAAACGAGAGCTCTATGGGGAATTCGCTGCCGTCGCGCCGAAGTGCCGCCACTTCCACCGTCTTGCCGTTCAGCTTCGACGGTCCGCCCGAACCAACGCGGGCAATGCCGGCATTGTGGGCGCCGCGCAGCCTTGGCGGAATGATCAGATCGAGCGTGTGGCCGATCATCTCGGTCCGGTCATAGCCGAATATGCGTTCGGCCGACTTGTTGACGTAGTTGATCCTGCCACCGGCGTCGATGACGACCAGTCCGAATTCGATGTTCTCTGCGAAGCCGGCAAGCAGCGTGTCGTCGCCGAATAAGCGACCGCCCCCTTCGGAAACGACATGCGAGCCGCCCGCATGGTCACACATGGTGGTAAAATACCCTAAAATAATACATACAGCCCCCCGGCAGTCCGGCACCCTAATCGGCAAGTCTTAACAGGGCCTGAGTGTGGCGCTGGGAATATATAGCTGAAGCGTCACAGGAATGCGCCTGCGCTTGACTCTCAAGCCGTTTTCCTGTCTACAGCCCACAAATTCCGCGACGAGTTCCACTCCGAGCGGCCGACCGGGACACCCTAGTGGTACATATGATCC
>NZ_JBFUKO010000391.1:0-5084 GCF_056400805.1 Aminobacter sp. P4_H6_2 | reverse complement strand
GATCGAGTTGGCGGACGGCGCGGGCTTCCTGTTTGCCGAGCGTCCGCTGGCCGTCGACGAGAAGGCAGCGGGCCTTTTGGCTGGTCCGGCCAAGGACATTCTGAAGGGCGCCCATGCAGCCCTTTCGACGGTGGCTGACGCGGACTGGAACGCCGCCTCCGCCGAGGCTGCGATCCGCGAGTTCGCCGGTCGCGAAAATGTGAAATTGGGCGGGGTCGCCCAGCCTTTGCGTGCCGCTTTGACAGGCAAAAGCACCTCCCCCGGGGTGTTCGATGTGTTGGCGGTTCTGGGGCGCGACGAAAGTCTGGGCCGCATTTCCGATCAAATCGATTAGGTCAGTAGTGCTTTCCTAGTTTTGCATTGAAATGAGGCTGTTGCGGTGCAACATTGCGGCAACAGGTCAATTTGAAAGCAGCGGGGAAGCTGGGAAGCGTGTTCGAGCGTTCCGAGCCTTATTGGTTGCCTTGTTTATGACGATTGCGCCGCGTGAGGCGGCAACTCAGCACTAAGGAGTATGCGATGACTGATTCGACCGCCAAACTAGAGTTCCGCGGCCAAGCCCATGAGTTCAAGGTTCGCAGCGGCACGGTCGGACCAGATGTGATCGACATCGCATCGCTCTATGCCACGACGGGCGCCTTCACCTACGATCCCGGCTTCACGTCGACGGCGAGCTGCGAATCGGAAATCACCTTCATCGACGGCGATGCTGGCATCCTGCTCCATCGCGGCTACCCCATCGACCAGCTCGCTGAGCACGGCGACTTCCTGGAAGTCTGCTATTTGCTGCTCTACGGCGAACTGCCGACCAAGGCCCAGAAGGACGACTTCGACTATCGCGTCACGCGCCACACCATGGTGCATGAACAGATGTCGCGCTTCTTCACCGGCTTCCGCCGCGACGCCCACCCAATGGCCGTGATGTGCGGCGTGGTCGGCGCCCTTTCGGCCTTCTATCACGACTCGACCGACATCTCCGACCCGCACCAGCGCATGGTCGCCTCGATCCGCCTGATCGCCAAGATGCCGACGATCGCGGCGATGGCCTACAAGTACCACATCGGCCAGCCCTTCGTTTATCCGAAGAACGAGCTGAACTTCGCCGCCAACTTCCTGCACATGTGCTTTGCGGTGCCGTGCGAGGAGTACAAGGTCAATCCGGTGCTCGCCCGCGCCATGGAGCGCATCTTCATCCTGCACGCCGACCACGAGCAGAACGCCTCGACCTCGACCGTGCGTCTCGCCGGCTCTTCGGGCGCCAACCCGTTCGCATGCATCGCGGCCGGCATTGCCTGTCTGTGGGGCCCGGCACATGGCGGCGCCAATGAAGCAGCACTCAACATGCTGTCCGAAATCGGCCATGTCGACCGCATTCCGGAATTCGTCGCCCGCGCCAAGGACAAGAACGACCCGTTCCGCCTGATGGGCTTCGGCCACCGCGTCTACAAGAATTACGATCCGCGCGCCAAGATCATGCAGAAGACCACGCATGAGGTTCTGGGCGAGCTCGGCATCAAGGACGATCCGATGCTGGACGTCGCGATGGAGCTCGAGCGCATCGCTCTGACGGACGAATACTTCATCGAAAAGAAGCTCTATCCGAACATCGACTTCTATTCGGGCATCACGCTGAAGGCGCTGGGCTTCCCCACCACCATGTTCACCGTGCTGTTCGCGCTCGCCCGTACCGTGGGCTGGATCGCGCAGTGGAAAGAAATGATCGAGGATCCGCGCCAGAAGATCGGCCGTCCGCGCCAGCTCTACACCGGCGCTCCCGAACGCGACTACGTGCCGATCGCCAAGCGCTAAGCGCTGCGAACTGACTTGAGATACGCCCGCCAAGTTCCTGCTTGGCGGGCGTTTTTCATTTTACGATGTGTTTGAGGACCGCTTCGGCGGCAATCTCGCCCGAAGGCCGCTCTGTCGCCAGGCGGCGGGCGATTTCGGCAAAGCCTTCCTTTTGCCAGCGCCGAAGGCCGCTGTCTTCGAACAGGCCCTCGACATAACGCGCCATCCATTGCGGCCGCACATACTGGTTGTAGTTTTCCTGGATGACGGGACGGTCAGCGATCAGATTGGGCAGTGCGGCACTCCACACTGTGATCAGGCTTTGAACCACGCGCATGAACGTGTCGAGCTTGTAGGACGACAGCATCGGCACACGGGCAAGCGCGAGTTCCAGCGACACGGTTCCCGATGCGATCAAGGCCGCGTCGGCTTCGCCGAACGCCCGCCACTTGTGCTGCGGATCAAGGAGGATCTCGGGTTTTTGCGGCCAGCCGGCGACAGCTTCTTCGACCAGGCCGGCGACATGCGGGACGGTCGGCAAAAGCAGGCGCATCTGGTGGCCGCGGGCGCGCAGGATCGACACGGTCTCCCCGAACGGCCCGATCAGGCTGCGTACTTCGCCGCGTCGCGAACCGGGCAAAAGCAGCAGCGTCTTTTCACGATCGGGCGCAAGCGCGCCCTTGCCGTCCTGCATCGCCGCGGCAATGGCGATGCCGGGGTCTGTTGCCAGGCGATGACCGACGAAGGTGCCATGCGGACCGCCGAGGCGCGCAAGCTCAGCCGGCTCGAATGGCAAGATGCACAAGATCTCGTCGACATGCGGCTTCATCGCCTTGGCCCGCCCAGGCCGCCAGGCCCAGACGCTCGGGCAGATGTAGTGGACGATCGGAATTTTTGGGTCGAGAGCGCGAACCTTCTTGGCCACCCGCAATGAAAAATCAGGGCTGTCGATGGTGATCAGGCAATCCGGCTTCTCCTTGGCGACGAAGCGCGCTGTCTCACCAATCCGCCTGATCAGGCGCGGCAGATCGCGAATGACCGCAGTCAGGCCCATCAGCGCGATCTCGCCGGCGTCGAACAAAGGCGAAAGGCCAAGTTCCTGCAGATGGCGGCCGCCGGTGCCGACCAGCTTGACTTCGCGCCCGCTCATGCGCTGCAGCGCCTGCACCAGATCTGCGCCCAACAGATCGCCGGACTCTTCGCCGGCGACAATGGCAATCTTGAGTGGCGGCAAGCTCATGTGTTGCTTCCCTTGCCAGCCAGGCCGACGACAAACAGGCCGAGTGTGTCCGCACGGTCGATCAGCTCACCAAAATCAAGCACAAGCGAGCGCCCGGCTTCGACGCCGATGCCAGCTAGTCCTGCGGCATGCGCAGCGTCGACCGTCGAGGGACCGATTGTCGGCAGATCGGCGCGCAGTTCCTGTTTCGGCTTGGCGCATTTGACCAGAACGCCGCGTTTGCGCCCTGCGATCCGCCCATTGTTGCGCAGTTCGCGCACGCGTTCGAGCAACAGGTCGGTGCCTTCGATGCCTTCAAGGGCAATCGCGCGACCGCCGATCGCAACAGCAGCCTGCCCGACATCGAGTGCACCGATGACACGCGCAGCTTCGAGCCCGGCATTCAGGTCGGCCCAATCGCCCTTCTGGGGCGCATGAGCGCCCATTGGTCCTTCGACCGCCAAAAGCTCCGGCACGATCTGATGGGCGCCGACGACCTTGATGCCATAGTCCTCGAACGTGTTGACCAGAATGCGCAGCAATCCGTCGTCTCCGCGTGCCAAAGCCGTCAGCGCACGTGGCAGCAGGCGAAACAGCATCAGGCTTGGACGGATAGAACGCAACCTTGGGCGCCGGCTGACCCCGCCGGCGAGCACGACATGCGTAATGCCCTTTTGCTTCAGAAGCGGCAGCAGCGAGGGGAACTGCTCGATCGCAAGTGTCTCGCCCGCATAGCCAGCCAATCTGGTTCCCGGATCGGTCTCGCCTTGGAGACGAACGACAAAGGGCGAGTGGCCGCCCTGAGCAAGGCTGTCGGCGACATTGACCGGAAGCCGGCCGCTGCCCGCGACGACAGCAACCTTGTCGGTCGCGGAAAGGTTTATCTTCTTTCCGCCCTCAGCTTTCGTCATCGGCGGCGTCGTCGGAGACGGCGTTGCGGAGCGGCGGAACCGTGAAGTGGCGTTTGCCGCGTGCCTGGATGAAATCGAGAACGTCGCGAACGATGGCCGATCCGGCGAACTCGCGTTCGACGGCCGGGATGTTCTCGGCCACGGAGCGGGCGGGATCGAAAATCATCTTGTAGGCCTTGCGCAGCGCAAAGATCTCCGCGCGCGGCACTCCGGAACGCTTCATGCCGATGACGTTGAGGCCACGCAGTTTGGCGCGGTTGCCCATCACCATGCCGTAAGGGATGATGTCGCCATCGACGATCGCTGCGCCGCCGACAAATGCATGATGACCGATACGTGTCATCTGGTGGACGGCAGAGAGCCCGCCGAGCGTCACATTGTTGCCGATCTCGACATGGCCACCCAGGGTCGCCAGATTGGCCATGGTGACGTTGCTGCCGAGCACGCAGTCATGAGCGATGTGCGCGTAGGCCAAGAACAGCCCGTTATCACCCACAGTGGTCTCGCCACGACTGGTGTCGGTGCCGACATGCATGGTTACGCCTTCGCGGATCGTGCAGTTCTTGCCAACCACCAGCGTCGTGCGGCCGCCCTTGTGCTTGTTGTTTTGCGGTGCTGCGCCAAGGGTCGCCATCGGGAACACCTTGCAGCCTTCGCCCAAGGTCGTGGCGGCCATGACCGAGACGTGGCTGATCAGCTCAACGCGATCGCCAATGACGGCTTCGGCGCTGACATGGCAAAATGGTCCGATGTGGACGCCCGCGCCCAGCTTTGCACCGGTTTCAACGACGGCGGCGGGATGAATGAAAGTTTCGCTCATAGACGTTCTTGCTTATTCCTTGGGTACCATCATCGCCGCGACCTCGGCTTCGGCTACGACGACGCCATCGACACGCGCATGACAGGCAAATTTCAGGATGTTGCCGCGCTTCTTGATCTTTTTGACGTGAATTCGCAACTGGTCGCCAGGAACGACCGGTTTACGGAATTTGGCGCCGTCAACGGTCATCAGGTAGACCAGCGAGGGGGTTTCGTCGATCACCAGGCGCAGGCAGATGGCGCCGGCGGTCTGGGCCATCGCCTCGATGATCAGCACACCTGGCATGACCGGATGGCTCGGGAAATGCCCCTGGAAATGCGGCTCGTTGACGGTGACGTTCTTGATG
>NZ_JBFUKO010000390.1:0-5091 GCF_056400805.1 Aminobacter sp. P4_H6_2 | reverse complement strand
GAGATGGGCCGCAGAAATCTGGAAGAGCTGGCGCAAGACCGCATGTGGAACCGGGCCGGGGAAAATCACCCTGTCTTTTGGAAGATCTAGCGAAGTGAAAAGGTGCTCCTTCCACGATACCCCCCCGGGGGCCGGCGTGCCGTAACTCACGCCGTTGCCGCCCACGAAGACGAACAAGGCATCGGGGTGTTTGCGGATGACCTTGGACGCAGCCTCCAGCGCCTGTGGAAATCCGCGGTAGGGCTCAAGGTCGCGCGCTACAAAGGTGACGATGGGAGGATTGCCAGCCTTGAGCACGCGTCCGTCCGGAAGCTTCAGGGAAGCGGCCGGATCAGGACGGAGGCGGTGCGTATCTATCCCCTCGTGGCACACCGTGATGCGCTCCTGCACATCCGCCGGATAAAGGCTCCTCTGCCACTCGGTCGGACTTAAGCCGCCATCCAGAGCCTCGAGCGAAATCAGCTGCGCCATGTTGCGAAGCCTGATCCGCTTGCGCGTCTCAAGGTCGGGCTGGCTGTCCGGGGCAAATCCGACATCCGCTCCATCTGCCCGATAGAAAAACTCGCAGTAGCCGAGCGCCGGCACATGCGGCAGCACGTCCTTCACGAACATCATGCTGCCCCAGCCGATGTGGCCGATGACGATGTCAGGGCCTGGGCCCTGGCGCGCCATCGCGTCGAATGTCTCGGCGACGCGATGGCCGACCCGGGCATGGTGATCGGGTATGCCGAGATGGCGAGCCATCTGCGGGTGCGCCCGCGGACCCGGCTCCGACCGGTGCCGCACAACACGCACCGACGGGATCCGCTGGTCCACGGCCTCCGTTACCAGGCTCACCTCGTTCCCCGCCTGCGCCAGATGGGTGGCCAAGGCGGCGAACTGGCCGAAACCGCGCCGATGCACGAAAGCTACATGCATGACGCTCAGCCAGCCCGCGACAAGGAACCGCCCTTCAGCTGCACCTCAAACGCCGTAGCGTGCGGCATTGGCCCACACCAGCTCGAGCCGGTGCAGCGCCTGGAAGGCCGTTGCGAGATCCCGCAGGTCCTTTTCCCCACAAAAGGCGCGCTCAAAGGCCTTCGCCGCATCCCGCAGGTCGGCACAGAGCTGCCTGCCCCTTTCCGTCAGCCTGATTCGGGCCGAGCGCTTGTCGCGCTGGGAGGTGACGCGATCGATGTAGTCGCCATCTGTCAGCTGCTTCAGATAGTACGAGATGTTCGAGCCGACATAGTTGCCGCGATCGAGCAGCTCGCCAACCGAGAGCTCGGTGTCGCCAATGGCCAACAGAACCATCACCTGGGCCGGGCCGATGTCGTCGACACCTAGCCGCGTAAGCTCCGCGCTCACCAAGCCTGAGAAGCGCCGACTGGACCGATCGAGCAGACGAGCCAGGTCAAAACATGAGACCTGAGGAGCATCGCTGTGCTGCTGCTCGCGGTGCGGCTGATCACGGCGCGGCTCATCAGGGGCGACATGCAGTCTATCGCCCCCGTTCCGTAACAATACAGCGTCTTCCAGACCCGTGAACGGGTAGAGAAGTCCTTGCGTCATCCACCTCTCCTATTTTTGTAATTTACTTCAAAAATTGAAGTAAAATTGCACAATGCCCCGCCCGAGA
Organism: Aminobacter sp. P4_H6_2; assembly: GCF_056400805.1. NCBI lineage: Bacteria > Pseudomonadati > Pseudomonadota > Alphaproteobacteria > Hyphomicrobiales > Phyllobacteriaceae > Aminobacter > Aminobacter sp. P4_H6_2. The sequence goes on along the minus strand of NZ_JBFUKO010000390.1, from coordinate 3,473 downwards.
TCCCCACCCTTGAGAGTGTTATATTTATTGTGTCACACTGACGACAGCGATATTGCAATATGTTCTGCATGAGATGCAGATACCACACTCAAATCACTAAACACGCAAGCCCCAGGCCAAATCGCCCATGTTCGATACTGTTCGAAAAAAACCGGTTGGCAAGAGCCAAAATGGGGCAGTTGCCGCCCACAACGGGACACTCAATCCGAGGTTGCTTGTGTTGCAGGCAAGGCGTGTTTTTGGCATGACGCTCCTTTATGCAGCCTTGCTAAGCGCCTGTATCAACCTGCTTCAGCTGACGATGCCCCTGTTCATGCTGCAGGTACACGACCGGGTGCTAAACAGCCAGAGCATCGATTCCCTCGTCATGCTGACGGTCCTAGCGGTCGGCGCCCTGGTGATCTACGGCGTGCTCGAATTCATCCGTGCCCTTTCGTTCCAGGCCATGGCCAGCGCGGTGACGCGATGGCTGAACCTGCCGCTGCTGACGGCCGCGGTTCAGGCCTCCGTCGATCAAGGAGTTTCCCGCGCGGCCCAGTCCCTGCGGGATCTGACGGAACTGCGCGGCTTCCTCACCTCGTCGGCCGTCAGCGCCCCGCTCGATGCCGCCTGGTCGCCGATCTTTCTGGGTGCGCTGTTTTTGCTGCATCCCCTCTTTGGCGTGGTCGGCGCGATTTCGGTGGCGCTGCTCTTGGGCTGCGGTGTCATTACAGACCTGCTCACGCGTCAGCTGATGAAAGAGGCAAGTCAGACCAACACCGAATCGGTGTCGAAAATTGCCGCATCACTTCGTCACGCGGAGGCCATCGAGGCGATGGGCATGCTACCCGCGCTGGCGCGGCGGTGGCGAGGCGCGCAGTTGCACGCGCTGGAAGCGCTTGAAAGCAGCGGCAGCAGAAGCAGGGCGATGTCGGCAATCACCCGCGTACTCCGCTACGTCATCCAGGTCGTGACGCTCGCAGTAGGCGCGCTGCTTGTGCTGAAACAGGAAGTCAGCCCCGGCGCCATGATGGCGGCAAGCATCCTTGTCGGTCGGCTGCTCGTGCCCTTCGATTCCATCATCGAGAACTGGCGGCAATGGGTCCTGGCAATTGCCGGCTGGCGCAGGCTCGAGGCGAGCTTGAACGAGGACCTGGCGGTGCGCCAGGTCATGCCGACGCCGCAGCCACACGGCGACCTCGTCGTCGACAAGCTGGTCTATGCAGCGCCAGGCATGGACGTGCCGATCATCAAGGGCATTTCCTTTTCCCTTTCCCCCGGCGAAGTGCTGGGGTTAGTCGGACCCTCCGCGGCCGGCAAATCGACGTTGGCGCGGTTGCTCGTTGGCGTCCTCAAGCCAACGTCGGGCGGCATCTTCCTGGACGGCAACAATGTCTACCTCTGGGAGCGCGGCTCCTTCGGCCGCGTGGTCGGCTATCTTCCGCAATCGGTTTCGCTGCTTGAAGGAACGATCCGAGACAACATCTCGCGGATGGAGGATGGCGACCCGCACAGGGTGCTTGAAGCCGCACGGCTAGCGGACGTCCACGACATGATCGGCCGCCTCCCCCTGGGCTACGACACGCCGGTCGGCGACGGCCAGCTGACGCTTTCGGGCGGACAGAAGCAGCGCATCGCACTCGCCCGCTGCCTCTACGACCGTCCCCGGCTGATCGTGCTGGACGAGCCGAACGCCAATCTCGATGCCGTTGGCGAGCGCGCTCTCATCCGCGCCATCGAAAAGGCCCGAGACGACGGCGTCATTGTCGTGATGATCGCCCATAGGCCGACAATCATGGAGGTCGCTGACAAGCTGCTCGTCCTGGAAAATGGACGCATTACCCAGTTTGGCGAGCGCACTGATGTGGTTGCCTCGATGACTTCAGCTCAATCTTCGCGCGAGGTAGTGGCATCATGATGCGCAAGTCGATGCCGCCGGCACACACCGAGGTTCAGCCTGTCCGCGGGCCCGATGTCGCGCACCACCAGCCGCGGGCGCTATCGCCCGTAAGCGCCATGGAGTTGGAGATGGCCGAGGGCAATGCCCGTTCGCCGCTCCGGCGCCTTGTGATCGCTGGGCTCACGACAATCCTGGTGTCGTTCGGCGGATTTCTCGGCTGGGCGTTTTTCGCCGACCTCAGTAGCGCCTCGGTGGCCACCGGCACGGTCGTTGTCGATTCGAAGCGCAAGACGGTCAGCCATTTCGAAGGTGGCGTGCTAAGCCGCGTAGTGGTGCAGGAAGGCGACCAGGTCACCACCGGACAGGCCTTGATAAAGCTCGAGGACACGCGGGCCCGCGCCGATCTGCAAGGCCTGGAAAGCCGGCGCATCGGCCTGATTGCCAAGCTAGCGCGACTAAGGGCGGAGCAGGCCGGCACCGAGGCGGTAGGTTTCCCCGACGAATTTGGCAGCAGCAGCGACGCTGCGATCCAAGACGCCATGGCGGCTGAACGCGCATTCTTCGAAAAGCGCCGCGAGTCCAAGACCGGACGCAACAGCATCCAGCAGACAACGATCGAGGAATATGGCGAGCGGTCGAAGTTCCTGACCATTCAGGTCGATGCCATCGAGCGGCAGATCGACCTCATCAACGAACAGCGATTGGCCATCGCGACCCTGGTGGACAAGGGCTTTGCCCAGCGCTCCAAGCTCATAGAGATCGATGCGCGGCTCAGCGAGCTTGCAGCCAAGCGCGGAGAGCTTGCCGGCCAGCGAGCGCAGGCTGAAAAGGCCGAAGCAGGCGCCGGACTTGGGCTGACGGGAATCGAACGCGACTTTCAGTCGGAAATTGCCGGCGAAATCACCACTGCCCGCCTCGAACTCGCAGATGTCGAGGAGAGAATCGTCGGCGCCAAGGACGTATTGCGCCGCCTCGAGATCCGCTCCCCCCAGGCCGGCATCGTCACCAACATCCGCGTGCGCACGCCGGGAAGTGCCGTGACTCCAGGCGAACCGCTGCTCGACATCGTGCCGGAAAGCGAGCCATTGCTCATCGAAATGCATGTCAGCACCCGCGACATCGACAGCATCGCCATCGGCTCGCAGGCGCAGATCCGGCTGACGGCCTACAATCAGCGCTCGCACCTGCCCGTGGCAGGCAAGGTCATCTATGTGGCCGCCGACCAATCGGTCGATGAAAAATCGAACATGGCCTATTTCGTCGCCCGAGCCCAGGTCGACCCAAACTCGCTGGCCGCTGATATGCGCCTCTATCCCGGCATGCCGGCGGAAGTGCTGATCGTGCACAAGCCGCGCCGGGCGATCGACTACCTGGTTTCGCCAGTCACTGACAGCTTCAATCGCGCCTTCAGGGAAGACTAACCCCAACTCTGCCCGAGTTCCGCCCGGGGACGATGGCTAAGCCCAGCCCAGCCTATGGGCACTCCGGCGACCCGCAACTCGGGCCGGCGGCGCGCGCCTTCGGATACGGCTGGAATTTAGTTCGAATTTTGAAACGCATTGCGTAAAAACCAGAATTACAGTCACTATATTGT
>NZ_JBFUKO010000389.1:0-5100 GCF_056400805.1 Aminobacter sp. P4_H6_2 | reverse complement strand
CCATCTCTAGGGGTCAATTCAAGCGCTTCGACGGCTTTGGTGATCCGCTCGTTGAAATCGGCGAATATGTTCATTGTCGGGGCTTTCGTAAGGCGATGACTGAGCTGCAGAGCCACCTTCAAAGTGACATTGCACGTAAATGCTGATTTTGGTCCGACCTAGCCCAAATCGGGCGTATGGTCAAACAAGCGGCGGTGTTCCTTGATCGCGTAGGTGTCGGTCATTCCGGCCAGGAAGTCGGCGACGGCGCGCGCCTTGATGCGGTCTTCGGCCCGATCGAGCCCTTCGCGCCAGCCCTCCGGCATGGCGCGCGGATCGGCGAAATAGACGTCGAACAGGTCACGCACGATCTTGTCGGCGTCGGCGCGCACCCGCATCACTTCGGAATGCCGGTACATGTTGCGGTAGAGAAAGGCTTTGAGCTCCTTCTCCGACACAGCCATGGATTCCGAAAAGGTCACCATGACCTCGCCGGCCGCCCTGACCTCGTCGGCACTTTGCGGTGCGGCGCGCCCGATCTTTGCGGTGGCGGTCGAAATGACGTCCTCGACAAAGAGGGTGATCTGCCGGCGCATCAACTCGTGACCGGTACGCACCGGATCGAGCGCCGGATAGCGCTCGCGCACCCCGCGCAGAATCGACGCCGGCAGAGAGACCCCGTCGAGCATGTCGAGCGTAAGCAGYCCTGCCCGTAGGCCGTCGTCTATGTCATGGGTGTTGTAGGCGATGTCGTCGGCGATCGCCGCGCACTGCGCTTCCAGGCTGGCGAACTGGTTGAGTTCAAGATCATGCAGTTCCGAATAGTCGCGGATCGCCTGCGGTACCGGGCCATTCAGGCCTTTGCCGGCTGAGTCGGTCAGCGGGCCATTGTGCTTGACCAGTCCTTCCAGGGTCTCCCAGGTCAGGTTGAGCCCGTCGAACTCCGCGTAGCGGCGTTCGAGCCGGGTCACAATGCGCAGCGATTGGGCGTTGTGGTCGAAACCGCCCCAGGCCGCCATCTTTTCGTTCAGCGCGTCTTCGCCGGTATGGCCGAATGGTGTGTGGCCAAAATCATGGACGAGTGCGATAGCCTCGGCCAGATCCTCGTCGCAGCGCAACGCGCGCGCCAAAGCGCGGGCGATCTGGGCAACTTCGATCGTATGGGTCAGGCGTGTGCGAAAATGGTCGCCCTCATGAGCGACAAACACCTGCGTCTTGTGCTTGAGGCGGCGAAAGGCGGTCGAATGGATGATGCGGTCGCGGTCGCGCTGGAACGGCGTGCGCGTCGGGCTTTCGACCTCGTCGAACAGGCGCCCACGCGAGCGCGCAGGATCGCAGGCATAGGCCGCGCGTGGCCGATAGCCGAAACCGATATCGCCAAGTTGCCGTTCGCCTGCCATACTCCCCACCTGTTGACTTGCTACAGGTGGCTTCATACCTATCATAAGAAACCGAAAGCAAGGTGACGCCGATGGGCGCTGATGCCAAGACTGCCATGAAAGTCGACATGACCGAAGCCGCAGCCAAGCGGATTGCCAAGATTGTCGCTGGCGATCCCGGCAAGATCGCGCTGCGAATCTCTGTCGAAGGCGGAGGCTGTTCCGGCTTTTCCTACAAATTCGATCTGGTCGATGGACGCAACGACGACGACGTCGCCATCGAACGCGACGGTGCGACGCTGCTCGTCGACGAGATGTCGTTGATCTACATGGGCGGCTCGGTTGTCGATTTCGTCGACGACCTTATGGGACAGTCGTTCCAGATCAAGAACCCCAACGCAGTCGCTGGCTGCGGCTGCGGCACCAGCTTTTCCGTCTAGCCATGCGCCGGGTGGGGGCGCTCCGTCAGGTTGCGCTCTCGGCTGGCCGTGACATCGACGCCACGCTTGCCTTCTGGCTCGACGTGCTCGGCCTACCTGTCCACGCCCGCTACGACCCGCCCGGCATCGCCTTCATCATCGCAGGTGGAACCAGGCTGTTCTTCACCGGCGGCATACCGCAGGCGACTGTCTATCTAGACATAGTTGACCTCGACAGCTTCCACGAAATGGCTTCCGATAGAGGCATCGCCTTCACCACCGCACCGACGCTGGTCCATCGCGATTCAAGCGGCGAGTTCGGCCCGGCCGGCGAATCCGAATGGATGGCCTTCCTGAAAGACCCCGCCGGCAATACGATCGGGCTTGTCGAGCGCAAGCCGAGCTGAACGAAAAAGGCGGCCCGGAGGCGGCCTTCGTCCATTCCATGCAGCTGGAAGATCAGGCTTCAGATGCCATCGCCGCTTCGCGGATTTCGGCTTCATTTTCCTTGGTGCCGTTGAAGAAGGCGTTCAGCACCACGGCCGAAACCGACGCCAGCAGAATGCCTGATTCGATCAGCGGATGGATGTCGTGCGGCATCCACATCTTGAAGTCGGGCGCGACCAGCGGAATCATGCCGAAACCGATGGAGACCGCAACGACAAACAGGTTGTTGCGGTTGGTCTTGAAGTCGACATTGGACAGGATGCGGATACCCGTCGCCGCCACCATGCCGAACATCACAAGCCCAGCACCACCCAGCACCACAGTCGGCAGCGCCTCGACCAGCRCGCCCATCTTTGGCACCAACCCGAGAATGATCAGGATTACACCGCCTGCCACGCAAACGAAGCGGCTCTTGACGCCGGTGACCCCGACAAGACCGACATTCTGCGAGAAGCTTGTATAGGGGAAGGTGTTGAACAGGCCGCCTATGATGGTGCCCAGGCCGTCGGTGCGCAGGCCCGCCGAAAGCATCGGCTGCGTCACCTTCCTGCCCGTCATGTCACCAAGTGCCAGGAACATGCCGGTCGATTCGATCATGACGACGATCATTACCAGCACCATGGTGATGATCAGGATCGGATCGAAGATCGGCATGCCAAAGCGCAGCGGGGTGATGAGTTCGAACCAGCCGGCCGAAGCCACCTTGTCGAAATGCATCATGCCGAGCGACGCCGTCAGCACGCCACCGATGACGATGCCGAGCAGCACGGCGATGTTGGCCATGAACCCCTTGCCGAACCTGGCAATCGCCAGGATGGAGACCAGAACAACTGCCGAAATGCCGACATTTACGAGCGGCGCGTAAGCGGCGTTCGGGGCGGTCGCTGTGAGCGCCAGCTTTGCCGGGATCGGCGGAATGGTGGAACCAGTGGCGGCGGCCATGTCGGTCACCGTCTTCAGCCACTCGGCATGTTCGGGCGAAACAAGCTTGGGCGCGGTCGGGCCGAAAGGGTTGCCGAAGATCCAGTTGATGCCGATGCGCATCAACGATGCGCCGATGACCACGATGATGGTGCCGGTCACGACAGGCGGGAAGAACCGCAACATGCGGCTGACCAGCGGTGCGATCAGAAACGCCACGATACCGGCGCCGATGATGGCGCCGAAGATCATGCGGGCACCGTCAGGCCCCTGGTTGGCGTTGGCCATGGCAACCATCGGACCGACGGCAGCGAAAGTGACGCCCATCATGACCGGCAGCTTGATGCCGAACCATTGGGTCGCGCCGAAGGACTGGATGATGGTGACCACGCCGCAGACGAAAAGATCGGCGGAAATCAGGAAAGCGACCTGCTCCGGATCAAGCTTGAGCGCGCGGCCGATGATGAGCGGCACTGCGATTGCGCCAGCGTACATGACCAGAACATGCTGGATTCCAAGCGCGGTGAGACGAGGCGCTGGTAGCACCTCGTCCACAGGATGTGGACTTTTGGACATGGCATTTGTTCCCCTTTTGCCAGCCGGTCCAAAGAATGCCGAAGAGGACCGGTTCCCTTCTCCCAAGGGATGGTGCAGGATCGTCTGGAACGGCCGCGCAGGCTATCAATATTTATTTGAAATAATCGCGTGAAATTCATGAAGATCGTGACCTGGAACATCAACGGCGTCAGAGCCCGCATCGAAAACCTGGTGCATTGGCTCAAGGAGAGCGCGCCCGACATCGTTTGCCTGCAAGAAATAAAGACAGTCGACGATCAATTCCCGCGCCTTGAGATCGAAGCGCTTGGCTACAACGTCGAAACACATGGCCAAAAGGGTTTCAACGGCGTCGCTATACTTTCCAAGCTGCGCTTCGACGAGGTCAATCGCGGTCTGCCAGGCGATGATTCCGACGAACAGGCCCGCTTCATCGAAGGTGTCTTTTCGACCGACAAAGGCGCGCTGCGCGTCGTTTCGCTCTATTTGCCCAACGGCAATCCCGTCGGCACCGAAAAATTCCCCTACAAGCTGTCATGGATGGCGCGGCTCGAGCGCTGGGCGGCGGAACGGCTCGCGCTGGAAGAAGCACTCGTGCTTGCTGGCGACTATAACGTCATCCCCGAGGCAATCGACGCTCGCAACATCGAAGTATGGCTCGGCGATGCGCTGTACCAGCCCGAGACGCGCCAGGCGTTCCGGCGGCTGGTGAATCTGGGCTTCACCGAAGCAGTGCGCTCGGTCACCGACCAGCCCGACGTCTACACGTTCTGGGATTACCAGGCTGGCGCCTGGCAGAAGAACAACGGCATACGCATCGACCATCTGCTGCTGTCGCCCGAAGCCGCGAACCGATTCGCCTCGGCCTCGATCGAAAAGCATGTGCGTGGCTGGGAAAAGCCGTCCGACCACGTCCCCGTGGCCATCGACCTCAATCTCGAAGCGGCCTGACGAAGTTTCGCCGAAATCTCAAGGTTTTGGCGGATCAATCGCATTCTGACGCGGCTAGACCGTTCAGGTTTGACGAAAACACATCCTGCGAGAAGATGCCATGTACATCGCAATGAACCGCTTCAAGGTCCAGAACGGCACAGAAACCGCATTCGAAGACATCTGGAAGAACCGCGATTCGACCCTCCATGAGATGAAGGGTTTTCGCGAGTTCCATCTGCTGCGCGGTCCGGTCAACGAGGTCGAAGGCTATACGCTCTACGCCTCCCACACGACCTGGGAGAGCTATGACGATTTCAGTGCCTGGACCAGGTCGGAAAACTTCCGCGCCGCGCACAAGAATGCCGGCTCTTCCAAGGCCTCTTATGTCGGCCATCCGCAATTCGAAGGCTTTTCGGTCGTCGAAGGCGCCTGACCAATGATCGATTTCGCCCGCAGTATCCCAGTGC
>NZ_JBFUKO010000388.1:0-5112 GCF_056400805.1 Aminobacter sp. P4_H6_2 | reverse complement strand
TACGGGGAGAAGGTCCCGGCAGGGGGATGAGGGGCGGTGCATGCCTCTCAACAAGATATTGATGAAATCGCGGCCGCCCTGGCCACCCATGGCCTTATCCTGCGCGGCGGCTTCAATTTCGACGCCTTAGAACCAGCCCCGTTTGGTCTCTCAGGTTTCCCCGCCAAGTCAGTCCTGTTGGTGGGCCAGGCAGGGCCTGCACCTTGGTTGCATTTCTTGCGCTGGCGGCAGAGCCAGTCGGAAGGCTTGAAAAACCCACTCGATACCTGGTCGCAAGAGGTCATCGGCAAGGTGGCAGCCGCGTTCGGGGCGCGGGCGGTTTCCCCTTCGGACAGGCCTTATCTGCCGTTTCAGCAATGGGCCATGCGTGCCGAGGGATTGAGCCCGTCGCCGCTCGGTATCCTCATGCATCCGGAATATGGGTTGTGGCATGCCTATCGCGGGGCACTGCTGTTCGATGTCGAGATCTCGATTCAAGTGCCTGAGAAATCGATTCACCTTTGTGATGCATGTGTCGGAAAACCTTGTATGAAAGCGTGTCCGGTCAACGCATATTCCTCCGCCGGTTTCGCCTATCAGGAATGCCTCGGCCATGTGCGTGGGGCAAATGGCGCGCCATGCCGAACCGGCGGCTGCCTGGACCGCAACGCCTGTCCATTCGGCATGGCCTACCGCTACCCGGCAGAGGTGCAGGCCTTTCACATGGCTAGTTTTGCCGGGCTCGGCTGATCGCACCGAACCGGGCACCCACCGCGCGACTGGTACCGTACACGCCGTTTCTCTGTCCTAATTCGATCCATTGACGGCAGACGGTCACGGGCTTATTGCCAAAGTCATCTGATGACTTGATGAATTGGCCAATGCAACCCGCCATCCGAACCAATCTTGCCGATAGTGCCGCCGACAGCCTGCGTGCCGAAATCGTGAGCGGCCGCTGGGCTGTGGCCGAGCGCATTCCCAACGAAGCGTCACTCAGCGACCTGTTGTCGGTGAGCCGTGGCACTGTGCGCGAAGCGGTAAGGATGCTTGTCTCGCAGGGCCTGCTGGACACACGGCAGGGCTCGGGCACCTATGTGCGCTCCGCCGTCGACCCTTCCGCAGCCCTCGACCGGGTCAAGCGAGCCGGCCTGCGCGACCAGTGGGAAGCACGCGCCGCACTCGACGTCGAAGCGGCTCGGCTTGCCGCCCTGCGACGCACGCCCGCCGATCTCGCACACATGGGTGAACTGCTCGCTGCGCGTGGCACGGTCGCGGATGGCGGCAGCGAGGCTTTCATCCGCCGCGACATCGCTTTCCACAAATCGATCGTCGCAGCGTCCGGCAACCGGGCGATGATGGAGATCTACGACTTCTTCACTGCTGCCATCACTGAGACCATCCACGCCACCCTTGGTGGCGATCTTCCCGAACCGTCCCATCAGGCCCATGCGGCCATCGTCGACGCCATCGCCGCCAGCGATCCCGACGGTGCCGTCTCCGCCGTGCGCGCTTTCATGGCGCCGGTGCTTTTCGAACTCGAACGACTGCTTGCTCAATGAACCAGACTTTTCGCCAGCCAGAGGCACTAACCGGTCTTGATGACCAACTCATCGATGCCGAGGCAGATAGCCTGCCCAAGCCCCAGCCACCGGTGCTGCGCAGCCGTGCTGCCCAGATCGTGCTCGGCGCGAGCCTCGTACTTATCGCCTTCAACCTCAGGCCACTGTTTTCCAGCCTGTCGGTGCTGTTGCCCGAGGTGATGCAGCAAACTGGACTTTCAACGATAGGCGCGAGCCTGCTGACGACGCTGCCCGTCTTGTGCCTGGGGCTGTTTGCGCCTTTCGCTCCGAAGCTCGCGCAGCGCTACGGAGCCGAACGCACGCTGCTTGGCGCGCTCGCATTGCTCGCGCTGGGAACAGGCTTGCGCTGGTTCGGCTCGGTTCCGCTGCTTTTCCTCGCAACCTTCCTTGCCGGAGCCGCCATTGCCATCGGCAATGTGCTGCTGCCGGGACTGGTGAAACGCGATTTCGCCGACAAGGCGGCGATGATGACCGGGCTATACACCATGGCCTTGTGCGCTGGCTCGGCAGCGGCCGCTGGTTTCACGCTGCCGATTGAGCACCTTCTCACCGGCTCGTGGTCGGGCGCGCTTGCTGCCTGGGCGGTGCCCGCGCTGATCGTGCTGATGATCTGGACGCCGCAGGCGCTCGGTAGTCGGCGGCAGGCAAGCCACAGTGGCTTTCGCGTAGTCGGCCTGTGGCGGGATCGGTTGGCCTGGCAGGTGACGTTGTTCATGGGGCTGCAGTCGGCGCTTGCCTATTGCGTCTTCGGCTGGCTGGCTCCGATCCTGCGGGAGCGCGGGTTCGATGCCGCCACCGCAGGCGCTATCGTTTCGGTGTCGGTCATGGCGCAGGTGGTCACCTGCCTTGCTGTGCCGTCCTTTGCCGTGCGACGCAAGGACCAGCGCGGCGTCAATGTAACGCTCGCTGCGGCGGCGGTGATTGCGTTGCTCGGTATTCTGTTTGCACCGACGTCGACTGTGCTGTTCTGGGCGATCCTGCAAGGCATCGGGCAGGGCGGTTTGATCGCAGCTGCAATGACCTTGATCGTGCTGCGGTCGCCAGACTCGCATGTCGCGGCGCATCTGTCGGGCATGGCGCAAGGCGTCGGCTATGTGCTGGCGGCAACCGGGCCCCTTATGGTGGGCCTGATCCGCAGCTGGACCGGCAGCTTTTCGGCCTCCGCCTTCCTGTTCGTGGCGCTCGGCATTGGCGTGGCCGTCATGGGCATGGGCGCGGGACGCGCGCTGCAGGTGGGCGCCAGGACGGTTAGGGTTCAGGACTGATCTCGCAAGGTGAAGTTGCGAGAGCCGGCAAAGCCACTATGTTCTCCGCAACTGCAACGGAGACAGTTCATGACCACTGCAACCAAGCGCGACATCACCATCACGACTGYTGACGGCTTTGCCAAGGCCGGGCTGTTCCGATCCTCCGACAAGGCGCGTTCGGGCGTCATCCTCTACATGGATGCGTTCGGGCCGCGTGCAGCGCTTGATCGGATGGCCGAGCGGCTTGCGAGTGAGGGTTATGCCGTTCTGGTGCCTGATCTGTTCTACCGCAGCGGCGCTTACAGACCATTCGACGCCAAGACCGCTTTCGTCGTGGAAAAGACCCGCGCGGAACTGCGCGCGCTGATTGGCGCAACGACGCAAGAAATGACCATGCGTGACACCGGTGCTTTCCTCGACGCGCTTAAGGTCGAGGGCGTAACCGGCCCCGTCGGCACCGTCGGTTACTGCATGGGCGGCGGCCGTGCGCTCAATGCGGCGGCGGCCCATCCCGGCCGCATCGTTGCGGCGGCAAGCTTTCATGGCGGCAATCTGGCGAGCGACGCGGCCGACAGCCCGCACCGCCAGGCAGCGAAGCTCAAGGCTCGGGTCTATGTCGGTACGGCAGGTGTCGACGGCAGCTTTCCGCCCGAACAGTCGGCACTTCTGGCCGAAAGTCTACGCGCAGCCGGTGTCGACCACATCCTCGAAAACTATGTCGGTATGGGCCATGGCTGGTGCGTTTCCGATCATAGCGTCTACGACGCGGCAGGCGCCGAACGCCACTGGAAGCGGCTGACGACGTTTTTTGCTGAAACGCTGGCGTAACTTCCAACTTTGCCATCCCAACAGGTTCGGTTATCAGGCACGGGAACAGCCTTGACCGACCAACAGGGGGGCGCGCGCCGACAAGGCGCTGGCGATCCAGCGGGAATTATCTGAAATGCAGTCCTTTGATGTCGTGGTGATCGGCGCCGGTGCCGCTGGCATGATGTGCGCGGTCGAAGCCGGAAAACGTGGCCGCTCGGTGCTAATCATCGATCACGCTGCAGCACCTGGCGAAAAGATCCGCATCTCTGGTGGTGGCCGCTGCAACTTCACCAACATCCATGCCAGCCCGAAGAATTTTCTGTCGCAGAACCCGCATTTCTGCATTTCGGCGCTGAGCCGCTATACCCAGCGCAATTTCATAGCGCTCGTCGAGCGTTACGGCATCGCCTACCATGAGAAGACGCTGGGCCAGCTGTTCTGCGATGGTTCGGCGCGCCAGATCATCGACATGATGGTCGAGGAAATGCAGGCTAACGGTGTCGAACTGAGCCTGTCGACCACTGTCGATGACGTCATCAAGACCGCAGATGGGTTTGAGCTGTTTCTCTCCGGTAGCCGGGTTGCGTGCAAGTCGCTGGTGGTGGCGTGCGGCGGCAAGTCGATCCCCAAGATGGGCGCAACCGGCTTCGGCTATGAGCTAGCAACCCAATTCGGTCTGCCGGTGGTCGAGACCCGCCCGGCACTTGTGCCGCTGAGTTTCGACGCCAATACCTTGCAGAAGCTGGCGCCGCTTTCCGGTATCGCGGTCGATGCGGACGTCGCTTGCGGTAAGACCAAATTCTCCGAGGCCTTGCTTTTCACCCACCGTGGCATCAGCGGCCCGTCGATCCTGCAGATTTCGTCCTATTGGCGAGAGGGCGACGAGATCGCGATCTCGATGCTGCCGGGGACCGACGTGGCAGGTCTTTTGCGCGAAGCCAAGCGTGCCAATGGACGGCAGGCAGTGCAAACGGCACTTGCCGCGCATCTGCCGAAGAAACTGGCGCAGGCGATCGCCGAACGCACCGGATTTGACGGCAATCTCGCCGATATGTCCGATGCGCAGCTCAAGACGGTCGACGCGGCGGTCAATGCCTGGCGCATCAAGCCGGCTGGTTCGGAAGGTTATCGCACGGCTGAAGTGACGCTTGGCGGCGTCGATACCAAGGCGCTCGACCAGAAGTCGATGCAGGTGAAATCGGTGCCCGGGCTGTTCTTCATCGGCGAGGTCGTCGACGTCACCGGCTGGCTTGGCGGCTACAATTTCCAGTGGGCCTGGTCGTCGGGTTGGGTTGCCGGGCAGGCCGTCTAGAAAAAACGTCGCACGACCCCAAGGATTGCCAAAAAGCTTTCGTCCAACGGACAAATGATGGCGATGATGCTGGACGAAAGCGAAGCCTCCGATAGCGAATTGATCGGAAAAGCACGCGACGGCGACAGGACAGCTTTCGGCGAACTCGTCGAAAGGCATTATGGATTCGTCCATCGCGTTGCCT